>NZ_LZKV01000253.1:0-4822 GCF_001672995.1 Mycobacterium sp. 1482292.6
GACGTGTTCGACCCGGACACCGTTAACACCCTGACCGAGCGACTGCGGCGGGTGTTGGTCGCCATCACCGACGACCCGCATCGCCGACTGTCCTCGATCGATGTGCTCGACACCGCCGAATGCGCGCGACTCGGTGCGATGGGCAATGCGTCGGCGTTGGGTCGTCGGTGATGGCGACCAACACCCGCCGCAGTCGCTCGGTCAGGGTGTTAACGGTGTCCGGGTCGAACACGTCCGTGCGGAATTCGACGGTTCCGCCGATCCCGGCGGCCCGGCCGTCGTCGCTCCAGCGGGCTGACAGTGAGAACGTCAGGTCCATACGGGCGGTACCTGTTTCGACCGGCTCGGCGCTGACCTGCAGGTCCCCCAGACGAAGCTCCGCCGCGTTGTCACTCTGCCAGGCGAGCATCACCTGGACCAGGGGGTGATGCGCCAGGGAGCGGCTGGGGTTGAGCCGCTCGACCAGCACCTCGAAGGGCACATCCTGGTGGTCGAAGGCCGCCAGGACGTGCTGACGCACCCGGGCCAACAGCTCGGCGACGCTGGGATCACCTCCGAGATCCACGCGCAACACCAGGGTGTTGACGAAGAATCCCACCACGTCGTCCAGCGCGGAGTCACGGCGGCCGGCGATCGGAAAGCCCACCGCCACATTGGAACTCGCACTGATCTTGGCCAGCAGCACCGCTAAAGCCGCCTGCACCACCATGAATTCGGTGGCGTTGTGCGCCCGCGCCACCGCATGCACCCGTTGCTGCAACTCCGCGGGCCAGTCGATGCCCACGCTGGCCCCGCGATGATCGGCCACCGACGGATACGGCCGATCCGTAGGCAGCTCGATACGCTCGGGCAACCCCGCCAAGGCTCGTTCCCAATAGGCCAGCTGCCCGGCGATCGGGCTGTCCGGATCGTCCAGGTCTCCGAATTGCGACCGCTGCCAGATCGCGTGGTCGACGTACTGCACCGCCAGCGGCGCCCACTGCGGCGCCCGGCCGCCGCTGCGACTGGCGTAGGCGGTGCCCAGATCGCGCACCAGTGGATTCAGCGACCAACCATCCGCAGCAATATGATGGACCACCGCCACCAACACATGCTCGTCATCGCCGCGACGGAATAGCTTTGTTTGTATGGGTATTTCGCTTGCGAGATCGAACGCGTACCTTGCTGCGGCATCCACACCCTCCTTTATCCGTGCCGGCGACCAACCGGCGGCATCAATTACGTCCCACCCGACGTCCGCCCGCTCAGCGGGAATCACCACCTGCCGCGGTGTCCCGTCGGAGACGGCGAACACCGTGCGCAAACTCTCATGTCGAGCCACCACATCGAGGAGGGCGGCATGCAGGGCCTCCACGTCCAATCGACCGCGAACTCGCAGCACCGCCGGCATGTTGTACATCGGCGACGGTCCCTGCAACTGATCGATGAACCACAACCGGGACTGCGCGAACGACAACGGCACCAACTCCGGCCGTGCACCCGCCCGCAGCCGCGGAATCCGTTGTGCGCCAGCACCGGCAAGCCGCGGCGCCAACTGGGCCACCGTGGGCGCCTCGAACAGCGTCCGCACCGAAACGCCGGCGTCGAAGGTGGTGTTCACCGCCGCGAGCAAGCGCATCGCCGACAGCGAGTCGCCGCCGAGGTCGAAGAAGGAGTCGTCCACGCCGACGCGTTCCACGCCGAGCACCTGGGCGTAGATGCCCGCCAGGATCTCCTCGATCGCGCTCGTCGGGGCCCGGTAGCGGTCGGCGTCGGAGTATTCCGGCGCCGGCAGCGCGCGGATGTCGAGCTTGCCGTTGGGGGTCAGCGGCAACGCCTCGAGCACCACCACCGCCGAGGGCACCATGAATGTGGGGAGCCGCTGACCCAACCAGGCCCGAATGTCGGTCGGGTCAGCGACTCCGGTCACATAGCCGACGAGACGCTTGTCGCCGGCCCGGTCTTCACGGGCGATCACCGCCGCATGCTCAATGCCGTCCAATTCGCTTAAAGCGGCGCGGATTTCGCCGAGTTCGATCCGGTAGCCGCGGATCTTGACCTGCTCGTCGGCGCGGCCCAGGTACTGCAACTGCCCGTCGGCGCCCCACCGGACCAGGTCACCGGTGCGGTACATCCGCGCGCCGGGTGCCCCGAACGGGCAGGCGACAAACCGCGTCGACGACAGGCCCGGGCGGCCCACATAGCCGGTCGCCAGGCCGCCGCCGGCCACATACAGCTCACCGACCACACCGACGGGCACCTGACACAGCCAGCCGTCGAGCACGAAGAAGGCCAAGTGCGCCAAAGGCGTTCCGATGGGGCTGATGTTGCTATCGACGTCCCCGTCGACGATCTCCCGGAACGAGGCGTGCACCGTCGCCTCGGTGATGCCATACATATTCACCAGACGGGGCGGGCCCGGGTGACGGTGCAACCACGTGGCCAACCGGTGCGGCTCGAGCGCCTCACCACCGAAGACCACCGTCTGCAACTTCAACCGCTCACCCAACTCAGGCGCCAACGCACCAGCGCTTTGCAGCGCATAGAACGCCGACGGCGTCTGACTCAACACGCTGACCTGCTCGCGAACCAACAACGCGTGCAGGTCTTCTGGCGATCGGACCACGTCGTCGGGCACGATCACCAGACGCCCGCCATACAGCAACGACCCGAAGATTTCCCACACCGAGAAGTCGAACGCCAATGAATGGCACTGGGTCCAGACCGCGCCCGCACTCAGTCGCGCGTCGATCGCTTCCAGCAGCTGGGTGACATTGCGGTGGGTTACGGCCACTCCCTTGGGAATTCCCGTCGAGCCGGATGTGTAGATGAGGTACGCGATGCTGTCCGCCGCCGGCACCGGAAGCCCGGTGGTGGGCCGGGTCGCCACGGCGGGGTCGTCGATGTCGACGATCACCCCGGCGAACCCGTCCAGCCGGGCGCGCACCTCGGCGGTGGTCACCGCGGCGATCGGCGCTGCATCACCGAGCACGAACTCCAACCGCGCCGCCGGCACGCTCGGGTCGATCGGCACGTACGCCGCCCCGGTCTTGAGGACCGCGAGGATCGCCACGATCGCTTCGGCCGACCGCGGGATCACCACCGCCACTCGCTGACCCGGGCCGGCACCCCGCTCGGAAAGCAAGTGCGCCAACCGGTTCGTCGACTCGTAGAGCTCTCGGTAGGTCAACGAGCGCGCGCCGCAGGTGATCGCCACGGCCCCTGGAGCGCTTGCCACCTGCGCGGCGAACAACGCCGGAATCGACACCAACGCCATCGGCGGCGCGGTGACTATCGCGCGGTTACCGGCCACGTCGAGCCGCTCGCGTTCGGCCTCGTCGAGCAGGTCGATCGACGACAATCGTTGAGCCGGATCGGCGGTCATGGCCGCCAGCACCCGATGAAACCGCTCGATCAGCGTTTCGATGCTCGACGGGTCGAACACGTCGGTGCGGAACTCTACCGCTCCGCCGATGCCGCCCGGCCGGCCGTCCTCGGTCCACCGTTCGTTGAGCGAGAAGACCAGATCCATCCGGGCGACCTGGGTGTCCAGCGGCAGAGGCGTGACATGCACGTCGCCCAATTCCAGTCCGGCGGCGGGGCCGTCGTGCTGCCACGGCAGGTTCTGCCAGGCCAACACCACCTGGACCAGCGGGTGGTGGGCCAGGCTGCGGCTGGGACGGAGCCGCTCCACGAGCACTTCGAAGGGAACGTCCTGGTGCTCGTAGGCCGCCAGGCTGCGCCGCCGCACCCTGGCCAACAGTTCGGCGACGCTGGGATCGCCGCCGAGGTCCACGCGCAGCACCAGGGTGTTGACGAAGAAGCCCACCACGTCGTCCAGCGCGGGATCGCTGCGGCCGGCGATCGGAAAGCCTACGGCGACATCGGAACTCGCACTGAGCTTGCCCAGCAGCACCGAGAGCGCGGCCTGCATCACCATGAACTCGGTGGCATTGTGTGCCCGCGCCACCGCGCGCACCCGTTGCTGCAACTCCGCGGGCCAGTCGATATCCACGCTCGCCCCGCGATAATCGGCCACCAAGGGATACGGCCGGTCGGTGGGTAGCTCAACACGTTCCGGTAGCCCGGCTAGGGCTTGTTCCCAGTAGGCGAGCTGCCTCGTGATGGGGCTGTCCGGGTCCTCGAGGTCGCCGAATTGGGCGCGCTGCCACAGCGTGTAGTCCACGTATTGCACCGGCAGCGGCGCCCAGTCCGGCACCCGGCCGGCGCGGCGGCTGGCATAGGCCGTCCCGAGGTCACGCACCAGCGGCGCCAGCGACCACCCGTCCGCGGCGATGTGGTGGGCCACCGCCACCAACACGTGATCGTCGTCGTCGAGCCGGAAAAGCGTTGTCCGCAGAGGAATCTCGTCGGACAGATCAAAGTGGTGCCGGGCCGCGGTGCCGATCGCAGCACCGAGTCGCTCTATCGACCACCCGTCGACGTCGATGACCTGCCAGGCAGCGCCGGTGGACTCGGCTGTGAGGACGACTTGGCGCGGTGTTCCCTGGTCGGCGACGAAGACTGTGCGCAGGCTTTCGTGGCGGCCGACCACGTCGGCCAGGGCGGCGCCCATCGCGTCGGTGTCCAGGTGTCCGCTCAGTCGCAGGGCGACGGCCATGTTATGGACCGGGGACGGCCCGTGCAATTGGTCGAGAAACCAGAGCCGGGACTGGGCGAAAGATAGCGGCACCACGGGGGGCCGGTCGACCGGAGCCACCCGCGCGAGCTTGGTCCCGCCCCCGCGGATCCGTGGCGCCAGCTCCGCGACGGTGGGTGCCTCGAACAGGGATCGGACGGTGAGGTCGGCGTCCAGTTCGGCATTCACGGCCGAGACGAGCCG
>NZ_LZKV01000254.1:0-111591 GCF_001672995.1 Mycobacterium sp. 1482292.6
GCCGCCGGCGCCATCCCGGTGCTGGCGATTTATGGCATCCCGCACCGCGACTGTGGCAGTTTCGCCGCCGGCGGCATTGGCGTCGCCGACATACTTCCCGACCGTGCCTGCCGACCCGCCCGGGACGATCCAGTACGCCTGCGGCGTGTTGGCGATGGCGGTCAGCTCGGGACTCGGCGGATCGGCGCTCTGCGAGGCGCGCATGGCCGCCGATGTCGGGTTGACGTAGAACGGCGCCCCGGCCAGCGGGTCGCCGTCGGCGGCCAGCCGCACCGGCGGGGCGGGACGGACCTGCACGGGGGCCGCAACCAGGCCCATGCCGGCGACGGCCGCAACCGTAATTAAGGGGACGATCCACCGTGCGGCTGCACCTGCAGCTGAGAAGTTCACCTGAGGAAAATTAGTGGCTCGCAAGCATCGAGCGCCAATCGACGGTTCGGTCTACTGAGGACGGCTACGGCGACCCGCTTACATCGAGCCGCGCCCGCCGGGACCGCCGGCAAGCAGGCCGGCCGCGAAGGCCGCGCCCTTGTCGATCACCGCGGCGTTGGTCGAATACGTGTCATGCGCGGCGAAATTCATCCCGTCGGAACAGATGGGGTCCTCGGCGGCGCACACCTGGATGGTCTTGGCCTGATAGAGCGGGCCGATGGCAACCGGCGGCTCACCGAAGAAGTTCATCGCCTTCTCGTTGGGCAAGGCGAAGAGCACGACCGAGGAGACGTGGTTGGCGATTTCCGGATCCAGCGGTTTGGGGACGCTCGCGGGATCGATCCCATCAGGTACGACGGGCGAGGTGACGAAGCCCATCACGGCCGCCCCTTGGGAGTAACCACCGAGCACCATCTTGGTGTTGGGGCAGTCGTGCGCCATCGACACGACGTGTGCGGCAGCGTCTCTGACGCCGGCCTCACCCGCGTTTGTCCAGTCATGCGTGGCGGGGTAATCGACCGCGTAGACGTCGAACGATTTTGCGCCGACGCGCGGCTGCAGCGAGTCGACGAATGCCTGCCCGGTCGGACCGAGGCCGGGCGGATCGTCAGTGCCGCGGGCGAACACGACCTGCACATCCGGGCACGGACCGGCGGTTGCGGCGGGGATGGCGGTCACGAGGGCCGAAGCGGCGGCGCCCGACGCCGCGGCTACCGCTGAAGCAACAAGACAAGGGCCGTGACGTGCGCTCATGCCGCTGTTTGCCCAAAATCGTGATTTTTAAACCGCGGCCATCTGCCGCCGACCGGCGTGAGCCGGGGACGGCGCGCAGAATTCGCTCATGGAACGATCAGCCGGTTCCAGCAAATCTGGCAACCGCTTACGTCCGGGCAGTCTTGGCGGTGGCGGAGGGATTTGAACCCTCCTACTGGCCCAGCTCATGGAACCAAGGCGCGTCTGAACTGCGGAATGACACTAATTGTAATTCGTTGGCATTGCCTGGTTTTGTGCCCAGGTGTGCCCAATATGTGCCCGCGGAAGCGGGGGGCTCGGGGCCACGCCAGAAGCTAACCAGTCAGGATCGACAGCATGACTATTTGGCTGACTGCCCAGACTGCCGCTGAATATCTCAGCGTCAGCACGTATACCATCCGCGAGGCGGTTAAGGCCGGCGAGCTTCAGGCCTATGCGATCGGGAGCGGCCGCGAGTACCGGCTCACCGCTGAGGACGTTGACGCGTGGATGCTGTCCCGAGCTTGGGAACCCACCCTTCCTAAGCAGCTCTGACATGAACGGTTCTGTCGACGAGTCCCCATCAGGCGCCGCTCCGAGTCCCATTAAGACGTACAGCCTTGACGAGGTCGCGGCGATGGTGCTGCCACCGGAAATGAAGAACGGCCGCCTATGGCTGAGGCGACGCATCAGGTCCGGAGAAGCCCGGGCGTATAAGGCCGGGCGAACCTGGCGCATGACTCATGAAGACGTCGAGGACTTGATTGCCAGGCTTCGTAACAATGTGGCGCCGTCGACGCCGCCGGTGCGCGAGGACCATGAGCACAACCCGATGGGGCTGTCTGCTCGGTCTTTGAGGTACCGCCAGAGGTACGGCATCGAGGGAAATCCGAACTTGCAGAAGCCAAGGAAGAAGCGCAAGCCCGCAGAAGGCCCTTGAGCGCAATCTTTCGCTGCCGCTACCGGCCGTCGCGGAGCTGGTAAACCCTCGGCAGGGACACTCCCGCAGCCTCCGCCATCTTCTCCCCCGAAAGGCCTTGCTCGAATCCCTCGCGGATGAGCCGGCGCAGCTCGGCATCAGCTTCGTCGAGCGCCGCGCGTCGACGTTGCCGCGCCTTGGCAGCTCGTCGGATGAGTGCCAAATGGTCCTCCATAATCACCGCGAAGCGTAACGCCGCGGGCGACACGTCGGCGTGAAGCCTTTCGCGTGTTTATAGAAGTCTATAAGGTTGTTACCTGAGGTGAGTTGTTCACGCCGCCGAAATCCCTTGAGAGAGCTGGAGAAAGCCATGACCAAAAGTTATCCGAGCTTGCGAGGGCCGCCCTTGCAGCGCTCCGATACCGCTTTCGTTTTGAGCAGCCCCGCTCGAAAAGACTGAAGGCGGCTCCCCTGCCAGGGAACCGCCTTCTTCACTCACAAGCCCCCTGCCAGGGGCCGAAGCACTAAACCAACAAGGAGATTACTCCCATGCGCAAAAACTGCGCAACATCACTGCAATCCGCACTCAGCCAACCACCCACAGACCGCTACCCAGAGGTGCCGCCCCCACCCGGCTTCAATGCCCCAGATTTGTGGGAGGCCGGCCGGATCCTCTCGCAAGACGCGATACGCGCATGGCGGCTGGTCTACCGCCAAGCTCAGAAGGTCACCGATCACGATGCCTATGCATGTGTTCGCGCTATCCAGTACAGCGACAGCAGCTTCGAAGACGTCGAGATCCTCGTTAACGGCGCTGGCAGCGACGCCCCCCTCAACAGCGACCAGGCCCGAGAGCTCGCTGCGGCGCTGCTCGAGGTGGCTGCCGAAGTCGATGAGGGGGCTGAGCGATGACTACCTCGAACATTCGTCGAGGGCACTACATGCGGAAGGTCGCGGAGGTCACCGATGTGGTCGGCCTGGAGGACTTGACCGAGGACGAGCTGGTGGCGCTCACGGTTTTGCTGGCGCCCGCGTACGGCCGTGTCCGGTCGGGACAGCGGGAAGCAGTCGATCAGCTTGGGAGCTGGACGCTGTGAGCGCAGAACGAGACAAGCTGATATGGCGGCTTAAGTCCTCCATGGGAGCTATCACGCCCGAAGGACTCACCCTCGACGAGCTGTGCCGCCTGGTTCCCATCATCGAAGGTGCTGCCGATCGCGAAGTGGAGCCCGTCGACAACGTGATCACCTTCGCGACATGCCGGCGCCGACGAGCGCGACGCGTTGGCTCGCGCAAACAGTCGGGTGCCGATGATTGAGGGAACCAGACGGGCCGAGTCCACGTCTGACTAGGAGACGGGCCGCCCCTGCTCTCCTCAGGGGCGGCCCTTATCGCGATTTGTCGCCGACGATTTCCCGGACAGGTGTCCCTACCCAGTGCGAATATTCAGGGAGGAACCAACAGGAGATCCGATATGGCCCGCAACGACGACCAGGACGACGAGCAGCACTTAACCGCGGCTGCCGCCGAGGCGGACAAGACCGAGATCGGGGCGGCCGCCGATGAGACTGAGCTCGTACCGCCGCTCGCGGTCGCCGGGCCCGAGTTCGCGTGGTCCCACGAAGACGACGACGCAGGAGGCGATTACTCGTGGGGACGCGCTGCAGAGCGCGCCAGCATCATCGTCATCGCCTGCGCCGCAGTAGCAGTCGCGGTAGGTCTGCTGATATGGCTTGGTTTCAATCTCCACGACCAGACCAAGCCGGCAGCAGCCCCGGAAGCCACACGGCCTGCCACGATCGTTCCCGAGGCACTGCCGAAAGTCACCGCGGCGCCCCCATCGACAGTGACCGTCGTACCCCCAGCACCCGCGCCGGCGACAGTCACGGTACAAGCCGCGCCCCCACCAGCACCCGCTGTGCAACCCGCGCCGGTGCTCCCGCCCCCTGGCGGCACCCATGTTTTCACCATCTGCCCTGATGGGCATGAAGGTGTCGTCGGTGGCCACACCAGCTGTGCGTTCGCGGCGAACGTGCGCCAAGTCTTTTATGCCTCCGGCATGGGCACCACTTTCACCGCGTTTTCCCCGGTGACGGGTGATGGCTACGACATGACTTGTGTCGGAAGATATCCGGCGTATTTCAGTGACGGGTCGACGAAGGTATCGACGCGCTGCTACGGCGGCGACAACGCCGAAGTAGTCATCTGGTGACCCGTCCCTGACTAGATACCTTGAATGAAATGCGGGCGCCGGAGACCACTCTCGGCGGTTTGGCCGGATGCTCAACCGATGAATTGACCGCCGCATATGCGGTAGTACGGTTACACCAACTTAGCTATAAGGGGGCCGCGATGCTCGTGTGTATCGACCGGTCGCTGATGGTGTCATGCAGTTCGTCAACCTGAGCCAAGCAGAGCTGATCGCCGCGGCTGGCGGTGGCCCGTGGGCCGTCAACCAGAGCTTGCAAGCTGGGAGTCCGTTTCAGATTTCTCAGCTGGCGGAGGCGTTCCATGCCGCCGGTCGATGCTCGACGGCGGCCCAGGAAGAGTTCGAGCAGGCCCGCAAGCGCTTCGGCATGGCCTGGAATCACCAGAACGGTGATCACCCGATCAACGGCTCCGCAGAAGTGCAGCGGCTGACAAAGTCAATGAACCTGCAGACCGAACAGTTACCCAAGATCGGTGCCGATCTGGAAAACATCGCAGCCATGCTAGGCGCCGCGCAGAAAGAAGGCGGCGCCGAGATCGCCACGTTGGACCGGCAGTTGCAGTTGCTCGACAAGCTGATCGGTGCCGCGAAGAAAGATTTGGAAGATCCCGCCCTCGATGCGAAGAGCCGCCACGCATTGGAGACGTTGATCCAGGACGCTAAAGCTGACGCCGCCGACGACACTCGAGATGCTCTCAAACAGATGACGTCTATCCGTGACACGTACACGCGATCGCTACGGCAAGCACAGGCAAACGGCAACCTCACCCCCCAAGACGCTGCTCTCGCTTCCGAATTCAAGCCCGCCGGCTTCGGCGACGGACAGGGCCCTCCGCCTTCCGACCCCAAGATCAACGGACCGGCCGGCCCTCCGCAACACGAACAGAGCACCTACGATCTACAAGACCAGTTCCAAGACGGCCAAGGCCCCACCTTCGGCGGCGATCCCCGAGATAAGAACCCCGACGGGTCACCAACCAACCTGCCGCGTAGCCCGGCTTCGCAGTTGGCGCAGGGGCCCGACGGCACCCGGCCGCTGCCGACGGGAACCGCCCTCGGGCCTGACGGGCACCGGTACGCTTTTTTCAGCAATCCCGATGGCAGTGTCCAACCGGGGATCAACCAATACGCAACGAATGGGGCGGTGTGGGACTACACCGATCCCAACCATCCCGTCAAGGTCGGTGAGCTGCCCGGGATCTACCAAGCCAGCGGCGCCTACGACCCCAACACCCATCAAATGGTGATCATCGGAAACACCAGCAACCGGACGGGCGACCTCAACCGCGGCATGTGGGTATCAGCTCCAATCGATCCAGCCAAACCCAACAACTGGATCAATACCCTCAAGCCCGTCGGCAACGTGAGCCTTCCTGGGGATCGCGAAAGCCAACTCGTCACACTCAAGGGTGGCGGATTCATGCTTGTCGGCGCGAGCAACGGCGAGTCCGTGCAGGCCATCAGCGCCGCCACCCCAGAAGGACTGACGCACGCTCAGCCCGTCACCCTGGTAACTCAAGACACCCTCAAAACTGTGTACGGGCCCACCATTACCGGCACAACCCTTGATCCTGTGACTGGTCTTGAGACCGTTCAACTGCGCGTGAGCACCTGGCCGCAACACCCGGAGAATCCGAGGTTCTATGACCCCAATACATGGACGACAACCTTCACTGTCCAGCACTGAATCGAAGGACAGCTTTCGAATGGTGAGCAGGGTGAGCGCAGCGATAGCGGGCGCCGTCTTGGTGGTTTTGGCGCTGGTCTCTTGTCATTCGAAACCTGTTGCTACAGCCGCGCCTCCAAAGTTTCCTGATGTCAACGCATTTCATGCAGCGGATCCCGCAACCTACGTTGCGCACTTCGGTCGCGGCGGCGGCGGAGTGTTCTTCGCTACACCTGACGGGCTGCAATGCGGATGGGGTTCGCTGGCCAATGGACCGACCGATCACGTCAGCGTCGACTGCGATGGACCGGTACCCGGTCTGCCTGACAGTGCTCCCCGCGGCCAGGACGGCTGCGAAAGAGTTGGTGTGGCGAGCTCCCTACACTCGGATCTCGGTCCATACGGCTTTTTTCAAGGCACGTGCCCGGTGATCACCTCGCCGCTACTCAACGCGGGTCAGAAATTCACCGCCGCAAACACCACCTGCTTGGTGGGTGCCGATCGATTGACCGCCTGCATCGATCCGATCTTGAACCGGGGATTCGTGCTTCAGCCCTCCGGCTCGTGGACGTTCTAGACGCCAGCCGGTCACACATAGCAAATTGCTAAGAAGGGAGTAATGGATGACAGGTAGAATTCACACCGTGGGTTTGACCGGGAGATCAGCGCTCGTAGCAGCCATAAGCGCCTTGGCGTTTGTCTTCGCACCCGTTGCAGCTGCTGATCCGAACTCGCCGTCTTACTTGCAAGGCAAACAAGCCATCACCGAGCAGATTCAGCACTTTCACGTGCAGCTAAATGCAAACACCGATTGGAACACGTACTGCGAGCAGGTCCTTGAGAGTGACTTGAAACGCGGTGCCATCCTCCAAGTGGACTCGACACCCGATTTCATCGCCGGCTGCACAGACGGAGGACGCGCGCTCATAGCGGCGCACTGAGCCGCTCAGATGGCGCCAACCTGCATTCAAAGCACTGTGCGGGTCGGCCCGGTCGCTTATCCGGCGATGCAGGCGGTGTCGGCCGGGACCGATGGGACGCAGGCTGACAGGCATCCGGTGAGGGTGGTGGCGCTGATTACGAGCATTAGGGCAACGCAGATTCTGGTGACACGCGACATGACTCGACTCCGTTGGCGCGAAGGAACTGTTGCTTGACCGAGGTCGTAATTGTACGTGTGTTGAGCCGGGGTTTGTAAGCCCCCGTTTCAGGGGATGGCGAGGATTGGTACGCCGATCGCTCCCCAGGTGCCAGATTGCGTTGCGGAGAAGTTCACGGATGGAGAAGCAGCGGGAGCGTCTCCTATTAACAGAGGACGGTACGTACTGCTGCCAGCGTTGTTGTATCGGGTGGTCTGGTTGTAGCTGGAGAACCCGGAGGTTGTGTTGTTGTTGCCGAACGCCTGGAACGCCATGCCCCTGCCGCTTACTGGCACCGAAAGCGTTGCGGTGCTGCTGGTTCCGGTGTTGGTTACGACGGTACCGAGTCCTGCCGCGCGGCTATAGGACACTGAGTTTGTCGTCAGCAGGTACGCACTACTGATGGAGTTCCCCGGACCGGGGGTAGCCGTCAAGGAAATGGTTTGGCTCCCGGTGGGAGCACCGATTAGCCCGAATATGTACAGGGACACGAAGTATGAGGGTGCTCCGCTGATGTTGGCGTAGCTGCTCAGGGTGCCCAGCTGGGTCATTGGTGTACTGCCGACCTGAGCGGTGACTGTAATCCCAAATTGGACTTCGATATTGGCGGCGAGGAGGACGCAGTTGCCGCTGATCGTGTGCGACCAATTCGTCGAGATAGGCGTGGTGTTGTTCAAAGTGGATTGCATCGCTTGACCCGCCCCTGTCGCGTCATAGGCGACTGGGCCCCCAGGTGGTGGGCGGTGGATCATCGCCCCGGGTGGAAAGCCGCGCCCGAGCCTCACCATCAGCGCTTGTCGCTTTCCGCGGGCTCGAGCAGATATTGCCACAGGCCGTCGTCGTTACAACCTTGCACCAGCCGCAGCAGCGTTCCGATCGGGTGCTCGGCTGCGGCCTCCATCGCATCGGATGCGATTTCGCGGAAGATCGATTCTAGGGGCTCACCGAAAGTTTCGTCGCCATGTCCGCTGGCCTCAAAGGTGCTGCGGCAGGTGGCAATTAAGTCGTCCTCCGAGACGTCCAGGTCGCGAACGATGACCATGGTTGTACGTTCGTGCCACGGGCCGATGCCGGGCACGACTGGCAGCTCGCCGCCGACGTCCCACTGGAAGAATTCGCGATCGGCCTCGGTCGGGCGATGCACGGTCAGCATTTCCATCGTGTGTCCTCCGGCGGAACGGCGCAGCCCGGTGGGTCTGCGGTCTGCCTCAACGCTAAAGAACGAGCGGCACAAAGGCTTTGATACTCGCGTCGGCGCGAGCGGGCCAGCGGCGGCCCGTACCTCAACCGACGTACGTATGGAACGCGTCATTTCCTATCATGCGGAATCGGAGCCGAGGCGACTCATCCAAAAGCGGTAGCCGGTCGATCGCGGCGGCGGACCGGCGGGTTCCGAAGATGAATTGATGGCACTGGCGGGCAATCTCGGTGTTGATGGCGCGAGGATTGCGCGCGCTCCACTGCGGCGTAGCGCCCTTCCGAGGCCCCCGGCTCATGACGAGAAGAGCGTTGGGAGACAGCACAAACCGGACCTCATCCGCAGTCTCTATGCCGACACCTCTAGGTTCTGACACTTGGGTGGGGCGCCGCCACGAATGAACCGGGGAATCGCTGCTGATCAGCGCGGGCCCGCGGAACTTGTGAACCGTCCAGGTCATTGTTTCCAAGCGGGGCGCGACCTGGGTGACCGCAACGTCGACCGCGACACTATGCGTCATCGCGCGCGGCGGCTCGCCGTACATGGCGAGCGCACCACAGACATAGCTCCATGCGGCTTCGACCTCGGATTCGTCGGGCTCGCCGCCACCGTCGTGGTCTCGGAGGTAATCCTGGACAGCATTTTTGGGCACCGGCCGCTCGGTCGTCGTTGCAGCTACGTTCGATATGAAATTCATCTGCTCGAGGTGCTTCTCAGTCCTCATGAGCTGCATCGCCATGAACAGCGCAAACAACCTCCGCTGGTCGTCTTTCAAGTCGCCTTGCGCGATCAAATCGGCACGCAGGTTCGGCCATTCCGCCTCGACGCCCTGGTACAACTTCTCGTTTGCATCTCCCAGCTCGCCGAGACCGTAGAGGCCGCCTATGACAGCCACGTTCTTGACGCTCGCAGGGCGCGCATCGTCGCCGCGGCGGCGGTATGCCACCAGGTCGTCGGAATCTGCCCACGCGCGGAGGTAGGTCCTTGGAACGAAGTGTGCGCGGGTTTTGTTCACCACCTGCCCAGCGTAGGGTCCACCGTCCAGCTGTCCGGGACAACCGCGCAACAGCAATTTTCGGTCGATCGCCGCCGTAGGACGCTAAGGGTGTCCGCGGTGGTGGACAACCCCTCACCGGAGTCGGCCTGAGCGGGCGCAAATCGGCCTCTGGCCAGCGGTTTCACGCTGATCCATCGCCCACCAAGCCGAAACTTTTTGGGCTGTACGTAAAAATTCGCGACGTCGGGGCGGTCGCTACGAGGGGGTGGGCCTCAATAAAAAAGGGTGGGCGCAGGGGTGGCGTTTGCTGGCACGGTTGGCCAGGATTTGTTGACCGGTGACCGGTCGCATGGTCTCCATGCAGGTGTTAAGGCCAGGCCATGGTGCCATGGCCGACGTCCGCGCCGTCGTGTTTGCTGCGTCGGCCGCGGAGCGTGTCATTCCACGGGTTCCAGCCGGGTCCAATACGCGATCCATTTTCTTCTGAACAACGCAAGAGATTGATCGGTAAGCCGTCCGAATCGTGTGTCGTGGCTGGTCATTGCAAGCCGCTTCTCGCCGTCCGGCAGTCCGGCGAACGCTCTCGTCTCGATACCGAAGTAGCTGGCGGGCACGTAGTAGGGATCAGAGAGCACCACGTACGACTCTCCAAGGCCGGCGAGGTGACCGAGGTAGTGGGCTTCGAGTGGCTGGAGTTCAGTCGCATTGGAGCGCAGTAGCTGTTGGCGATGGTCCGGCGTGGCGGCGACGTCGCGAATCCTCACGAACGATAGACGCTCGATCGTGGCGTCACCCCTGCGGTTCATCTTGTCGAGAGCGCACTCATGGTTGATGAGCATGGCGGGACCCGTACGTAGCTGCGCCACAAAGTCCTGCGAGAGGTCCGGGTAGTAAAGGACTGGTGCGCGGCTAAAAAGATCGCCTTGACACAGCCACGGAGATGGCTCCGTGACGGTCCCCGCAGCAGACGTCACCAGTCAGTGTCGTCCTCGACGGACCGGAATGTGACGCGACGAAGGGCCCCGCTGTCAATATCGAAGTACGCCGGCTCAGAGAAGGTGTCTCCCTTAGAGCAGCGACTACCCGCCAGAAGGGCCAAACGACCTTGCCAGAAGGCCGTGGGGCCCGTCTGCGCGGCGACCTGCGCCGCTGTCAAAGCGGACTCACACGCCTTCAGATCAAGCATGCGGCTCGGCTGCGTTATCGCCACGGTCGATCACTCCCCTCGTTGCATCAGTTATACACGCCTCAAACACGTAGTTCTTCGCGTTCCGCAATGTGTCGAACTCGGCCGTTAGCTCATTATCGAACGAATCTGAGGTTGGATCCAAATCCAACTCGTGCGAGACATCGATATCTAGAATTAATGCCGTCGTGTCCGGCACGCGCGGATTATCTAATGCGGTTGTAACGATCGCCTTCACGCCGAAGGCGGCAATAGGGAAGGAGATTTGTGCAAAATACCGTTCGATTGCTTGGGGCAAATATGGCGAGATATCGACCGTTGTTCGAAGGTAGTCATTAATCTCTACCTGTGGGTTCTGGATAACGATTCGATTGACAAATCGAACTCCAACATTGGTTACGCAAGAAGGCGATGCGGCTTCTTTATAGCGTTGCCATCGCGTTTCTACGTTACCGATAAACTGGTCCCAGTCCTGGTATTTAGACAACTGAGAGTATGTAAAGCGGTCCAGTCCTGCAATTATAGAGAATTGCCTCTTCTGTTGATATTTGTAGCCCTGGGGGCCGTCGCCCGCCTCGACAACTCGATCGCCTTCAACGCGGGGAACAAATTGGTAGTAGGGATCCGGCTCGTCTAGGTCCGGATACAGTGCTTGCAGGTCGCCAAGGTTAACGCTATCTGGCAGCGACACACGCAGGTCGACTGTCGCCTCGATTATCGGGGCGTTCGAGTACCGGCGGCCCAGGTCAACCATGCCGACCAAACCGATGAACGGGTCGAGTGGGGCCCCCTTGTTGGTCATTGCAATGCAGCTTAGACGTTCAGTGGGCGGACACGCAGCATATCGATGCACGGCGGCGCGGAAGGCGGAGCTTGTTGATGCAGGTCATGGCGCGTTCCTTGGGCTGAGAATGCGGGTGTTAAGGCCAAGCCATCGCTCGATGGCCGACGTCCGCTCAGTGCCCAACTTACCTGTGCTCGCGGCTACCAACAGCACCACGGATGGCCTTGCGCACAACCTCTGCATCCGCGGTGACGTCGTAGTTGACGCGCTTGAAGGAGTCGGTGTGAAAGTGGCGCTTCACGAAGATGTTGAACGCCTCAAGCGGGTCCTGGGTGTTCTCAAAGGCCAGTTGTTCCGCAGCAGCGTCGGCCCTTTCCTTGGCCTGCTTGGCGTACATATCGTCGGGGCCTTGATAAACCTCCACGTGCACCATCCTGAATCTGGAATGATTTCGGTTGCCGGTCTTGCGTTTCCGTGAAACGGATCGGATAGCTAGAAAGTTCCCGCTCGTCGGGCACACGAGCCCCTAATGTGCTTGCCGATCAACCTCGACGAGGCGCTCTAGAACGGCGCCCGCATGATGTCCGTGCCATCGTCCCCCAGCCGTTGCTTACGCCGGCGCCAAAAGTCTGGTCCATGAGGCGAACGGGCGGTGATACGCCGCGGAACTGGCGCGGGTTGTCGCTCATCTGGACCAGCGCATGATGCGCGGCCATGGTGCTCAAGTAGTGCTCGTCCATTCTGAATCCTCCTCAACCGAAGTTTCGGCACCAGCCGGTCGCGCCAGCGCTCGACCGCCGGCAGCGAGGCCGGCTGGTGCCGCCTGTCCGCGCACCAGAGAAAGGTAGCGAGCGCGCAGACAAGGTTCATTACGCGGCTGTCCCGGACAGCGCGCGGACAGCATCCTTTCGGGCCTTGACGGCCGCGGCGACAACGTCATTGGCGAAGCGGTGCCCACCCTCACGTAAGGCGGTTCGGGCAGTGGGGGCGCCGGCGCCAAGGTCCACGCCCAGGTGCTCGAGCGCCTTGAGGCAGTCGTGGAGCGCCTCGCGGTCGACTGTTGACGTATCCGCGTCAGATTCGGGCGGCTCGATTCGCTCGATCATTCCGGAGCTGAGCAAGAACTCGGCCTCCGCATCGGATAGCCACGGAATGGTGTCGCCGTAGTTCGTCGGTACGCCCAGGTTCGGGCAATCGCGGTAGTGATAGTGGACGGATCCGGACTGGTCGTGGACGAGGACCAGGGGTGCTGTCACGCGGTAGGGCATGGTCAATTCTTCTTTCTCATGAGGTGGATTCAGTTCCCTCGTACTGGTTTTGGCTTCCAATATGCGGTGCCGTCGCCGTTTTCGATCAGCTCGGGGGTGTAGTCGTCATTGATCGCAGGCATGCCGTGGTACGTCGACTCTGGCGGCTTTAGGCCATCCCGGAACCGGGCCCCTAAGTTCCAAGCCACATGACGGTAAGTCGGGTCCGCGTCGATGTCGGCCTTCGTCCTGGCGGGCATCTCCGCGGAATTCGCGGGACGCGAGGGTGCCGCACGGCGAGGACGGTGCAGCTGAGATTGGCTAGCGGCAACGCTTTTCGTCTGACCGCCAAGCCACGGCGCCATGAGCCGGTTGTAAACGTCTTCCAGGTCGGAGTCGGGGTCAGCAGCGCCGATCCGGCCATCCGGCCTGATACCGGGTGCCAACGACGCAAGCACCAACCGATTTCCCGGCCGGTCACGCTTGAGCGCATCACGCCAGCTTTGCGCACTCTGAGCCGTTAGCCGGCCATCATTTACCGCCGCGGCGACTAGCCGGCGGTCCTCAGCTTCAAGCACTTTCTCTACCTGTGAACGGTTTTCGGCTTTCCGCCTAGCGGCGTCCTCCGCCAAGAGCTTATCCGCGGCCGCCCGAATCGTTTCCCAATCCGAACCTGGATCCACACCAACTATCCGCGCGAGTTCCGCAAGCTCTGCGGCTGACACAACTACCGTTTCCATACCTACTCGCCGTTCCTCTCGTTCAAGCGGACCCTCAGACTCTCCAGGCTGTCGACAGTCACCATGTGTTGCCTGCCGACCTTTCGGCTCTTGAGATTGCCTCTACGGCAGTGGTCCCGCACCTTGTCGGCTGTGCAGCCAAGAGCCGCAGCGGCTGTCGCAGTGTCCACGCAAGGTTCATGGCCTGAGACTATGGTCTCGACAGCAGCTGAACTGTTCTGCTCGCGTTGGCGCGAGTCACCCACGCTCACGGCGGCTTCGGCGAGCGCGTGTTGCGCTTCGACCAGTCCGTCCGGGATGCACCCATTGCGCTGCGCCGCCAATTCGGCGTACCTTCCCAGCCAAAACACAACTAGCCGAGCCAGATCCGCATTGATGGCCACCACATCGAGGCGCTGAACCGCACCAGCCATATCCAATGTGCGCCGACCGCGGACACTTCGCAGTGGCTCGGCCGCGGTCACCGGGAAGCCCCTGTGGGCTGTAACGCCTCGATCTGTCCGAGGACAGCAGCGAACTGCCGGGACAGCATCGCGATATCCCTATCCGACCGTGAGAAATCGAGCTCGATCGCTAAACGATCGCCCAACGCCTTCAGCGTTGCCAGTGTGTCACCCGATTCAGCGGATTTAGCAACTGAAACAGACTGACAAGCAGCGATTTCCGCTGCTCTAATCCCTCGGCTAGCAGTCATCGCTGAACCACCAAAGTGTGTTTTCGCAGGTCGGAGGGGGGAGCCTGACTGAGCAACGGTCGGGGCGGAGACCGGGGTGGTCGAATAAAAGTCGGCGGGGGTGGGGTTGCCAGAGGTACTCACTGAGCCCCCGTAGCTCGGCTGGACGGCGACGGTGATCGCCGGTCGATTTGGAGGGCAATAGGTGGGAGCCTCGGGGTGGCGGTCGCGCGACATAACTTCGTCCGGGGGTTCATGCCTTCGCCTCCCACTGCAGTGGCAACGCGGCCAGCGTGTCGGGACGGGAAACGGCGTCAAAGCCAGGCACCGGCGCGAAGTCCGGAATGCGGTGCAGCCATTCAGTCAGGAGAATCTTCAGCTCAAGACGGACGAGATGGATTCCTAGGCAATGCCGAGGACCGACGCCGAAGCTAAAGCTTCGTTGTCGACGTACCTTGCCGCCCTCGATTTGGACATCGACGCCGCCGGTCATGTTGGGCGCACCGAGCATTAGTTCCAGATATGTTCCTGCGGGCAGTATTTCGCCGCCGATGTTGACCGCCTGAGTGGTCACGCGAGGAATGGCTGACACTGGCGGCTCGATACGTATGATCTCGTCGACGAACGCGGCCATCTGGTCGGGCTCCGCGCGCAGGAGGGCTCGCAATTGCGGTTTGCAGGCGAGCTCCAATAGCGCGAACCCGATGGCCGTGGTGACGTTATCCATCCCGGCGATGACGAGCAGCGCGTAAAACCCGAGCGCCTCGGCATAGCTGAACTGCTGGGCGACAACCTGCAGTACGTCGCGGCCATGAGGCCGCAGCCGCTCGCTGGACAGCCGCTCGGCCAGATAGCCGAGTAGATCCTGTACCGGCTGTGGAGCCGGCGTCCCCCTGTTGGACGCCTTCCGTATCGCCGTCCTCAGTTGGATTAAGAGGCCGCAGTCCTCTTGGGGAAAGCCCATGAAGGCCAACAGCGCCTGGGCAGGGAACAGCGCAGCGACCTCGGCCATGGCGTCACAGCTTCCGTTGGCGGCGACGCGGATAATCAGTTCCGCGGCCCTGTCCTGGAGAACCGGCACGAGATCGGCCACAGCATCCGGAGCGAACAAAGGTCGCAATGCGCGGCGGTAACGACCATGTTCGTTCGGTGGGCAAGACAGCGGCGGCATCGGCAAGGGAAGCTCACCAAATAGCGCCAATGGCGGCCTCGCGAATATGCGGGGCCGAGTCGCTGCCGCGACTACATCGTCCCTTCGCGTCAGGTGGGGCCGCCCATCGACCCACACAATGGCCGGGGCCTTCTGCACCTGCGCGTACCAGTCGACTCTGGCGCTCATCGGGCTGCCCTCGCAATCCGCATCCCTTCCCGGCCGGACGCCTGGATGGCCGTGATGGCTTGTTCAAGCCCTCGGTCAAGACCCGAGACCACTACCGGAATCCGATAGAGGTCTTCAAGCGCGCAAGTGAGCGTCGGAATGTGCATGCCGACGAGATTCGGTGAAACGAAAAGCTTCTCGATGCGGACCTGTTGAGCGACCCACTTATGCGCGCCGTTGAACAGTATTTCGTGATCAAAGTGGTGGTTAACGATGCCGGTCGTCGAGACGCGGCCGACGACGTAAGTCCATTCCAGGGAAACCCCCGTCTGCTCAATCAGTAGACGGCTAAGCCCTTTTAGGATCACCGCGTAGGTGAAGGCATCCAGTTCGTTGGTGAAGCAGTGCACCCCCTCGCGGCATTCGGGGTGGGGGGTTGAGTGATCGTGACGACTGCACTCGACGACTATGGAAGTCGACTTCCATGGCACATGCTTGACTGGCGAACGCAGCATAATTTCGCCATCGCGCCACACCCCCCACACCCGCCAGCCGATGCTCGACTCAGACCTTGTTCCCAGCGCATCCCATGCCGGGTTCTGGTTCGGCACGGCGTGTTTCGCGAGCGGATTAAGGGCTAGCAGACGCTCATCTGGTTGATCGAGTACCGTCACGCGTGCCGCCTCAGCGGTCTTGGCAGACGCGGCGCAGTGCCGCGATCTAGGTGCGGTCATCGCGACTCCCTAACCGCCTCGTCGTAGGCGGTGATCGCTTGGCGCAGCTTGTGGATGTCGGCGGCGTTCAGCGAGTACGGGCCAAGCTCGAGGTTCCAGTCGGCGGCCTGGTCGTGAACCAGGCGCGTCGGCATCGCTATCCACGAATCGAGCTCGGCCATATACGGCTCGATGCAACCGAAGTCGTCGGCAATGCGTCGGTTCAGCATATTGTCTGCGTACAGGCGTGGGGCGTCGAGAACAGGAAAGTCACTCATGGTTTAGTTTCTCCTGGGTTGTGATGGGGCTTGGTTTTCGGACGATCAGTCCGCAGCCGCTGCAGTGCGTCCAGAACTGGTCTGGACCGATGAGGGTGGTTGCGCCGCAGGGGCATTCGGCTGCTGTAACTGTCATGTCGGCTCGTCTTGGTGACTCCGCTGGGGTTGCTCGGGCCAGACAAGCTGATACAGGGCGCCGGGCGTCCCGCACCATGGGGCGGCGTAATCAGCGTGCCCCCAGGCGTGTTGGTGGCCTCCACGACAGAAAGGGCAGCGCACAGTGATGCTGATGCGCCGATCAATTTCGTTGGTCTCGGCGCCGGTGATAAGCGCGCGCGGGCGACTGTATGCAGCGTTCATGACAGGGTCCGCTTGAGTTGTGTGAACCATGGGCAGCTTTCGTCGTGCCGGACTTCGATGTGCCACACGCCCGCGTTGTCCTGGACAGGCTGTGCGGTCTCGCTGAGACAGTCCGGGCAGCGGTAGTTGGCTGCCACCCATCGCACGCTCAACGGCGGCCGCCGTTTGGTGCGGCGCCGATCGGCCCGGTTCACGGTCGATCCGCCGTTTGTCCGGACGTGGAACATTCCATGCACTTGCCGGACGCGATTGATTCGTCGAGAAGCAGCGCATTACCGCAGTCGCACTGACTAACCCTGTCCGAAGTGTCCGCCTGTCCGAATGGGCTGTCTTTCGGACGTTCGGACGCTTCGGACACCCTTACGTAGAGGCCGCGCCCAGCGCGTGCAATCAGTCCTGTTTCGGTGAGTCGTCGCAGGTAGCGGCCAACCGTGTCGTTGTCAATGTTCAATTTTTCGGACACCTCTGCCGGCGATATCGGTTTCGGACTCGCGGCGACGACAGACACGATCTCCACGCTGCGGTCGCTGCGAGTGTCCGAAAGTCGGCGACGCTCGGCGATTTCGGACGCTGCGGCGAGGCTCGGGCCGTCGAGCTGCCAGATCCCCTCGCGGACTGTGAGTGCGTATTCAGCCTCGGGAATGTCGCGACCGGTGACGCTCAGAACGGCATCATCCTGGTGACGTTTGCGCGCCAAGACGAGAACGAAGTCGGCGCTTCCAGCGATGCCTTGAGTGCCACTGACCGCGTCGACGAAGTCGGATGACTCCGCCTTACGGGTGTGGTGGACCACGAGGAGCGTCACACCAGGCACTGCGTCCACCGCAGCCTTGAGCGCGTTGCCGATGGCGTAGTCCTGCTGGTACCCATCGTCACCCGGGCGCCGAGGTGGTTTCACCTTGCCGAGTGTGTCCAGAATGATCAGCGGCTTCTGGTCGCGATGGCGCTCGATGAACTCGGTGATCATCGGGATCACTTCGGGCGTCTTCGCCGCAGTGATGAAATGGATTCCCGCGGGGATGGCTTCGCCGCAGGTGAGATGTCGGCATCGCGATTGGAGCCGGCGCTGCCCATCTTCCAGAGCCATGTACAACACGGGTCGTCGAGCCACCCGGATCTTGCCGAGCGCGACGCCGCCTTTTGCGCAAGCCAATCCGATGCCACACACGAGCCAGCTCTTGCCCGCCTTGGGCGGCGACACCACGAGCCCGAAACCCTCTGGGATGATGCCTGGTACGGCATATTCGAGCGGCGGGAACTGTTGGGCGTCGAGCCACGCCCCGTTGAACATTCCGGTGAGCAACGTGGCTTCTTCGAGAGCCGCGGCGTGGCCGTTGTGGTGGTCCTGGCCCTCGGCGTACCACTCGCGGAGGTCAGCGACGCGGTCAATATCTTCTTGTTCCGTCATGCGACCTGCCCGCCTGACCGCTTCCAGACCTGCAGTGCCAGTTGACGATCGCTGCCGCCATTGCGGTGAAGCCGCTGCAGCACCTCTATGGGCACAACAGGCGCCCCTATCGGCAGCGTGTGCTCGATCGCCGCGCGCCACGCCTCAATAGCGCGCGTGTCAAGAGGCGGCTCTGGTTCGTGGCAGTGACAGGTGATTGGATCTCGCGCGCCGCAGCGGTCACAAACCGGCTGATGCCGATAGGACGCAGTTCGGCGGCGGTGCAGCTGCGTGTGTAGGTCCTGCGGGTACGTCCCTGTGCAGGGCAGCCACACCAGTGCGCTATCAGGGGCCCCGGCCGGGGTGACTGTATTCTGTCCGTCAGTGGAAGCGGTTGCGTGGCTGCTGAATCTGCTGTTTGTCGAGGGCCGGTCGTCCTGGTGGTGCAGGGCGCCGGCCTCGACTTCTTTTGGGGGCGCCTGACTGCTGTTTTCCATCAGGCGCTCGCCGGACGGTCGGTGCGGGTGTAGCGGCTGTCCTGGAGCCATGCCTCGATGTCAGCGCGGCGGTAATAGATGCGGCGGCCGTCATCGCCGCCGAGTCGGATAAATACCGGGCCGTTGCCGCGGTGCCGTTTCGACGCCCACGTCTGATCCGTTGTGCCTGGGAAGAGGTTCTTCATCTCTGACGCCGGGATGATGTCGTCCACCAGAACTCCTATCCTGATGATCGCTTCGACGATCTAAATAACCGTCTTATAGTTCATCATGACGAAACGGCACGGAATGTCAAGACGACATGGACAACGATCATGATGATCGTGCATACTTACAGAATGGCAAGAGAGAAGCGGATCCAGCTCGGCCCGACGGGCGAGACGGTGCGGGCGAACATCCAGCGGTTACGGCAGGCCCAGAACTTGGGTTACACGAAGCTGGCCCGCGTCCTTGAGGAAATCGGCCGGCCGATACCCGACCTAGGTCTCCGTCGCATCGAGGCTGGCGACCGCAGGGTCGACGTGGACGACTTGATGGCTTTGGCAGTGGCGCTTGGCGTCTCGCCGGTCACATTGTTGATGCCATCGGTTCACACCGTCGCGCCCCAGGAGGACGTTAACGCGACTGCCTTGGCCCTTCCCGCTCCGGCAGAGCGCCTTTGGGAGTGGCTGACGGCTCAGGGGCCGCTGTTGGACACGTCGTTCTTCTCGTTTGCCGAACGGTCGTGGCCCGGTTGGGTGCGGGAGAAAATGGCGGGTCGGATGACGGCTGCGCGTAAGACGATGCTGGATCAGTTGTATGCGGGCTCACGTGACGAAGAGGTTTCGAGTGGCGACGATTGAGTCCTACGAAACGTCCACGGGCGCAAAGCGATACATGGTCCGGTATCGGACACCGCAGCGTACCCAGACAAAGAAACGGGGCTTTCGGACCAAGCGCGACGCCCAGGAATTCGCGGCCACGGTTGAGGTCGAGAAGATGACGGGCACGTACGTTGCTCCGAGCCTCGGCATGATCACAGTTGGTGAGCTCGCATCAGCATGGTTGTCCCGCAAGGAATCCGACGTGGCTCCGTCGAATTACAGGACTCTCGAGTCCGCCTGGCGCATTCATGTCAAACCTGCATGGGGATCAACTCGAGTTGCAGATGTGGACCTCGCCGTGGTCGAGCGATGGATAGCCACAATGCGTAAAGGCTCGGGGCCGACCACGGTGATTCGGGCCTACGGCGTGCTTGCGGGCATCCTGGATGACGCGGTCAAGTCGCGTCGCCTCGCCGTCAACCCCAGTAGGGGCGTCGAGAACCTGCCCAACAAGAGCGGCAAGCGGCGCGTGTATCTGACCATCGATGACGTTGCCCGGCTGGCGGCCGAGTCGGGGCAGCACCGGGCGCTGGTACTCACTCTCGCCTACACCGGAATTCGCTGGGGTGAAGCGGTCGCACTTCGTGTGCGCGATGTGCAGTTCCTGCGGCGGAGGTTGAGTGTCCACGACAACGCCGTGCAACTCGGCGTCGATCACGCCGTTGGGCAGACGAAGGGGCGCAAGGAGCGCTCGGTTCCAGTCCCCCAGTTCGTGCTCGATCAATTAGCCGTGCAGTGCGAAGGCCGCAGTCTCGACGAGCTGGTTTTCGGCGATGGCGCGATGTACATGCCGCGGCCCAAGTCGGCTGGCGGCTGGTTCGCTGGTGCCGTGAGGCGCGCCCAGGTGCAGACCATCACGCCTCACGATTTGAGACACACCTGCGCCAGTATCTCGATCAGCTCCGGGGTGAACGTGTTGGCGCTGTCGCGGATGCTCGGGCACAAATCAGCAAAGGTCACCCTCGACACATATGCCGATCTGTTCGACACCGATTTGGACGCCGTGGCCGAGGCGCTGGATTTGAAGTGTGCCCATTCTGTGCCCAAACCTCGCCCAGCAGAGGCAGAAGGGGCCTGAAATGAGCTCGTCACCTGCTGCAACAGGCGAAGAACTTTGGCGGTGGCGGAGGGATTTGAACCCTCGGACGGTTTTAGCCGTCACACGCTTTCGAGGCGTGCTCCTTAGGCCGCTCGGACACGCCACCGCCGAGCAGCTTACCCAACGGCGGGCCCGTCACCCCAATCGCTGGCGGGCGAAGAAGGCCTCCAGTGGCGCGGCACACTCCTGCGCCAGCACACCACCGCGCACTTCGGGGCGGTGATTGAGCCGCCGGTCGCGGACGACATCCCACAACGATCCGACCGCCCCCGTCTTGGGCTCCCAGGCCCCGAACACCAGGCGGGCGATGCGCGACAGCACCAGCGCACCCGCGCACATGGTGCA
Source organism: Mycobacterium sp. 1482292.6 (assembly GCF_001672995.1). NCBI lineage: Bacteria > Bacillati > Actinomycetota > Actinomycetes > Mycobacteriales > Mycobacteriaceae > Mycobacterium > Mycobacterium sp. 1482292.6. The sequence goes on from NZ_LZKV01000254.1 coordinate 20,783, forward strand.
CGGTTCGACGGTGACCGCCAGCGTGGCGCCCTCCAGCCGCCACCCGTCGCCGAGCACCTCGGCGGCCGCGCGCAGCGCCAGGATCTCGGCGTGCGCCGTCGGGTCGCCCAGGGCCTCGCGGGCGTTCACCGCGCGGGCCAACTCGGTTCCGTCGGCGCCGACCACCACCGCACCGATGGGCACGTCACGAGGACCCGCCGTCGCGGCAACCGACAGCGCGGACCGGATCAGGTCTTCGTCAGGTCTCACCGACCGGTCCTGATGGCGGCGACCCGCCGCGCTTGCGATCACCGACCGAGGCGGTCGATCACCGCCGACAGCTGGTCGGCGAAGCCCATCTCGCGGGCGATGCGGCCCAGCTGCTCGTCGGCGTACAGATCGGTCTCGTCGACGATGACGCCCAGGACCGCCTCGGGCAGCCCGATGTCGGACAACAACCCTAAGTCGCCCTCTTCGAATGGATCCGAGTCCTCCAGGTCCTCCGGATCGAGGTCGGCGTCCAGCTTGTCGAGCACTTCCGCGGCGATGTCGTAATCGAGCGCGGCGGTGGCATCCGAGAGCAACAACCGCGTCCCCGACGGCGCCGGCCGCACGATGACGAAGAATTCGTCGTCGACGTCCAGCAGGCCGAAGACCGCCCCGGAACTGCGCAATTCACGCAACTCCGTCTCGGCGGCCGACAGGCTCGTGAGCGACTTACGGGCCATCGGGGCGCAGCGCCACTGGCCCTCTTCACGCACCACCGCGACGCCGAAACCGTCCGGCGTGTCCGCGGACAGGCCCTGGGCAGAGGCCCGTTGTGCTCCCATGGCCGCTTACGGTAGTCCCTGACCAGGCCCCTGACCAGATGGCGGCGGGTCGCCTCGACATCTGGCGGCACCGCCCCCGACCGGATGTGCCAACCTTGGAATGTGGCACGCCCTCCTTCAAAGACACCGGTGTGTGTGCTCGGGCTGGGGCTGATCGGCGGCTCGATAATGCGGGCCGCCACCGCGGCCGGCCGTGACGTGTTCGGCTATAACCGCTCGGTCGAGGGCGCCCAGGCCGCGACCGCCGACGGCTTCGATGCCACCACCGACCTGACCGCGACGCTGTCTCGCGCCGCCGACACCGGGGCGCTGATCGTGCTGGCCGTGCCGATGCCGGCGATGGCGGGCATGCTCGCCCACGTCAAGGAGACGGCCCCGCACTGCCCGCTGACCGATGTCACCAGCGTCAAGCAGGCGGTGCTCGATCAGGTCGTCGCGGCGGGGCTGCAGGAACGCTTCGTGGGGGGCCATCCGATGGCGGGCACCGCGCATTCGGGGTGGACGGCCGGGTATGCCGGGTTGTTCACCGGGGCTCCGTGGGTCGTCAGCGTCGACGACCACGTCGACCCGGCGGTCTGGTCGACGGTGATGACGTTGGCGCTCGACTGCGGCGCCGTCGTGGTGCCGGCCCGATCCGACGAGCACGATGCCGCCGCGGCGGCCATCTCGCATCTGCCCCACCTGCTCGCCGAGGCGCTGGCGGTGGTGGCCGGAGACGTGCCGTTGGCTTTCGCGTTGGCCGCCGGCTCGTTCCGCGACGGGACCCGGGTCGCGGCGACCGCCCCGGACCTGGTCCGGGCGATGTGCGAGGGCAACTCCGACCAGCTGGTGCCCACCGTCGACCGCCTCCTCGAGCTGCTGTGCCGCGCCCGCGAATCGCTGGCCGCGCACAATTCGGTCGCCGACCTCACCGAATCCGGCCATGCCGCGCGCATCCGCTACGACAGCTTCCCGCGCAGCGACATCTTTCACGTCGTCGTCGGCGCGGAGAACTGGCGTCAGGAATTGGCCGCCGCGGGCCGGGCCGGTGGGGTGATCAGATCCGCTCTGCCAAGCCTGGATAGTCGACGATGAATCCCTCGTCATCGACGCTGACCGTGGTGTCGGAGATCGGCGAGCGCAGTTTGATCTCGGCCGGGCCGCCGGTGTTGCTATAGCTCACGGTGTCCGCCGTGATGGACATCTCCGGCAGGTTCACGTAGACCACCGGCAGCGTCACCGAGGCCGGCCGCTCGTATAACCCGAGCCGCCGGATGGGCAGCGCGTTGAAGAACGGGCTGAACTCCACGTCGACATCGAGCGCACCGTTGTAGGCCGCCCGACGCTCGCCCTGGTGGTCGGTGACCAGCCACATGTTCTCCTCGTCGCGGGCAAGCGAGAAGACCCGCTCCCGCTCGGCCAGGGTGACGGTCATGCCGAGCCGCTTGGTGGCGCCGGTCTCATCGGTCAGCAGGTCGTAATAGGCGCCGAACGCCGGGGTGGTTTCGGTGGCGGCGGCAATGATGCGGCCATTGGCCTTGATTCTGTTGCCGGACACCTGGACTCGTACCGATTCCATGCGGGGAGCATCCTGTGCGCGCCAGGTGAGCATCGCCTGCCACACGCGGCGAGACGGATCAGAGGGGGCTGCGTTCACTCATCTACCGTAAGACGTGCCCGCCAAGCGATGCGGAAGTGCCCGGTATGTTCGCCGCAGCCGCCCGGTGCCCGGCACCGAAATCCACACCGCCAACGCCAGCAGACCGTCGAGCACCAGCGCCAGCGCGGCCACCATCAGCGCCCCAACCAGGGCGAGATGAAACTCACGTTCCTTGATTCCGTCGATCAGGTATCTGCCCAGTCCACCGAGGCTGGCGTAGGCCGCCACGGTCGCGGTCGCCACCACCTGCAGCGTGGCGTTGCGCAGGCCACCCAGGATCAACGGCAACGCATTCGGCACCTCGACGCGCAGCAGCACCTGGGCCTCGGTCATGCCCATCGCCCGGGCGGCATCGACGACCGTGGGCTCGACATTGGCGATCCCGGCATAGGTACCGGCCAGCAGCGCCGGCACACCCAGCAGCATCAGCGCCACCAGCGACGGTCCCAGACCCAGCCCGAAGACCAGCGTGCCGAACAGCAGCACGCCCAGCGTCGGCAGGGAGCGCAAGCCGTTGACGGCGCCGACCACCAGCAGGGTGCCCCGCCCGGTGTGCCCGATGATCATGCCGACGGGAATCGCGATCAACGCAGAGGCGGCCACCGCCAGCGCGGTGTACTCGAGGTGTTCGAGGATGCGGGCGGCGAGCCCGACGGGGCCGGTCCAGTTGTCGGCGGTCAACACGTAGGAGATCGCCCGCGCGACGAAGTTCACCGCGCACCACCGACCACGGGCGCGACGACCGCGCGGCGACCGGTACGCCGCGTGGCGTGCGCCCACGGTGTTGCCAGCCGGCCGGCCACGACGATGAGCACGTCGATGACCACCGCCAGCACGAACAGCGCGATGATGCCGGCCAGGATCTGATCGCTCTTGTCGGTTTGGTAGCCCTGGGTGAACCAGCTGCCCAGCCCACCGATGCCGATGACCGAACCCACGGAGACCATCGCGATGTTGGTGACCACCACCACCCGCAGTCCGGCGATGAGCACCGGAACCGAAAGCGGCAGTTCAACTTTGAGCATCCGTGTGACCGGCGAATACCCGACGGCAGTGGCGGCGTCGCGCACCTGGGCGGGCACCGCGTCCAGCGCCTCGAGCACGGCGCGCACCAGCAGCGCCGCGGTGTAGGCCGTCAACGCCACCAGCACGTTGGCCTCGTCGAGGATGCGGGTCCCGATCAGCATCGGAAGCACCACGAACAGCGCCAGCGACGGGATGGTGAACACGACGCTGGCGACCGCGGTCGTCAGCCGGCGGGCGATTCGGGTGCGCTGCACCAACATTCCCAGCGGCAGGGCGATCGCCAGCCCGATCAGCACCGGCACCAACGACAGCCGCAAATGCACGACGGTCAGCCCCCAGGCGTCGTCGAGATGGCTGAGCAGATAGTGCATCGGCTAGGTCCCTCGAGGTTCCGCCGAGCCCAGGCGCTGGGCCTGGACCGCGGCCAGCACGTCGTCGGCCAGCACCCCGCCGATGACCTTGCCGTCGTCATCGACGGCGACCCCGATGCCCGACGGCGACGACAGCGCCGCATCCAGCGCGTGGCTCAGGTTGCCCCGCGGCCGAAACAGCGATCCGAGCCCGCTCATGCTGTCCGTCAACGGCACGCCGTCGCGGTGCCGACGCACTCCCGCGCCGTCGATCCAGCCGATGGGCACACCGCCCGAATCGACCACCACGGCCCACCCGCCGAACGGCTCTGTCTGCGTGGCCTTTTCGGCCGCGACCCGCTCGACATCGTGCAGCGGCAGTCCCGCCGCGTCGAGGAGTTGTAACCATCGGTAGCCGCGGCCCAGACCGATGAACCTCGACACGAAATCGTTGGCCGGCCGCGACAGCAGCTCGGCGGGCTGGTCGAACTGTTGCAACGAACCGCCCTTGAACACCGCCACGCGATCGCCGAGCCGCAGTGCCTCATCGATGTCGTGCGTGACGAAGACGATCGTCTTGTGCAATTCGGCTTGCAGGCGCAGTATTTCGTTTTGCAGGTCGTGGCGAACCACCGGGTCGACGGCGGAGAACGGCTCATCCATCAACAGGATGGGCGGGTCGGCGGCCAGTGCGCGCGCCACGCCGACCCGTTGTTGCTCGCCGCCGGAGAGTTGCGCGGGGTAACGGGTCGCGAGTTTGGCGTCCAGCCCGACCCGCTCGAGCACCTCGTAGGCGGCTCTGCGGGCGGCCCGGCGGGCCTGGCCCCGTAAGACGGGAACCGTTGCCACATTGTCGATCACCCGCTGGTGCGGCATCAGCCCGGCGTGCTGGATCACATACCCGATCCCGAGGCGCAGTTTCACCGGGTCGCGGGTGGACACGTCGACCCCGTCGATCGTGACGACGCCCGAAGTGGGCTCGATCATCCGATTGATCATGCGCAGCGCCGTGGTCTTGCCGCTGCCCGACGACCCGACAAACACGGTCAGCTCACCGTTCGGGACGCTCAGGCTGAGCTGGTGCACGGCGGTGGTTCCGTCGGCGAAGGCCTTGGTGACTTTGTCGAAGATGATCAAGTCATCCTCCGATCGGATGGTTGAAGCCGTTGTCCCGTATCCAGTTTCGCGCGGCCTGGTCCGGATCGATGCCCGAGTTCCCCGACACCGCAGCGTTGAGTCCGGCAACACCGGCGGTGGTCAGCTTCGCCGACACAGCGTCCAGCACGTCCCTGAGATGATCTGATTTCTTCTGCGAATTGACCAGCGGCACAATGTTTCCGGCCATGAAGTTGTGTTCGGGGTCATCGAGGGCCACCAGGTGGTTCTGCGGGATGGCCGGGGACGTGGTGAAGACGTTGGCGGCGTTCACCCTTCCCCCGACCAATGCGCGCACCGTGACCGCGCCCCCGCCGTCGTCGATGGCGACGAAGTTGCCAGGTTTGATGTCGAGCCCATACTTCTGCCGCAGTCCCGGCAGCCCGGCGGGGCGGGTCGCGAATGCCGAGGGGGCACCGAATCGCACGTCCGGTGAGTGAGGGGCCAAATCGGCGATGGTCTTCAGACTCCAGGAGTTCGCCGTCTGCGCGGTGACGCTGACGGTATCGGTGTCGGTGGCCGGCGCGGGCGCCAGGATCGACAGGTCACCGGGCAAGCGCTGGTGCAGCTCCACCTCGACGGCACCCAGCATGGTGGCCTTGGACTGCGGGGCGAAATACAGCAGCAGGTTGCCGATGTACTCCGGTACCAGGTCGATGGAATGGTCTTTGAGCGCAGGGATATACGTCTCCCGGCTGCCGATACCCATCCGCGTGCCCACCTCAAACCCGTTAGCCTGCAAGGCCTGCGCGTAAATCTCAGCGATGATCTGCGATTCCGGAAAGTCTCCGGAGCCGATGACTATGGAGTTGGGGCTTCGAACCTGCGCTCCCAACGGATCGGAATTGCTGCACGCCGCAACAACGCACATCGCCATCAGCAGGGCTGCCGCGCGCATGATCGTGCCTTGCGGGCGCGGCAGCGTCGTCATACCGCCGACCCTAATGCCCGAACCGCGCGGACGCTGGCCTGCGGAATTGGTGGCGGTGAATCGGTTTCATTCTGCGTCGGATAGGGCAAAGATGGCAGTATGAGCAGCCACATCCCTGCCTCGCCCGGGCAGCCGCCCCCCAAGCCCGATCCTGCGGCCAAGACCGGCGCACCCGCCAGAGAACCGGCTATCGGGTTCACCCGCGCCGGGGCACTGTGGTCCTCGCTGATCGCCGGCTTTGTGATCCTGATCCTGCTGCTGATCTTCATCACCCAGAACACGACACCGACAGACTTCCAGTTCTTGGGCTGGCACTGGAGCCAGCCCAAGGGCGTGGCGATCTTGCTGGCGGCCGTGGTCGGCGGGCTGATCACCGTTGCGGTCGGCACCGCACGGATCCTGCAGTTGCGCCGCGCGGCCAAACGGCAGCACGCGGCCGCCGCACGCTAGCCCGGCAGCTTCGCCAGTTCGGCCAGACCGCGCGAAATCAGCGGCGACACGACCTCCGGTGCGTGATCGGAGTCGGCGCCGCGGGCCTGATCCGACATGCGTCGCCGGAAGTCGATGCCGGCGGCGATGATCGCGAGCTTGAAGTAGGCCAGCGCCATGTAGAACTCCCAATGGGCCAGCGATGTACCGGCCACCAGCGAATAGCGGTCGGCCAGTTCGTCGGCCGTCGGCAACAGCGGTGACGTCCACGCGGCCTGGGCATTGACGATCAAATCCAGGGCGGGGTCGCGGTACACGCACATCAGGGCGGCGTCGGACAGCGGATCCCCCAGCGTGGAGAGCTCCCAGTCGACGACGGCACGCACCTTCGTCGGGTCGTCGGCGTCCAGGATCGTGTTATCGATCCGGTAGTCGCCATGCACGATCGAGGTCCGGCTCTGCTGCGGAATGGCTTCGCCCAGACCGGAATGCAGTCGCTCCACGTCGGCGTCGCGTCGATCCTCGGGCAACCGGACCAGCGACCACTGCGAGCCCCACCGCCGCACCTGACGCTCCAGATAGCCGCTCGGCTTGCCGAAATCGGCCAGCCCGACGGCGTCGGGATCGACGTTGTGCAGATCGACAAGCACCCGGATCAACGAGTCGACGCAACCCCCAATCACGGTGTGACTGAACGATTCGAGTTGAGCGCGGCGCCGAACCACCTGCCCGGCGACGAACTCGACGATCTGGAAGGGAGCGCCCAGCACCGAATCGTCCTGGCACAGCCCGATCGTGCGCGCCACCGGCACGGGGGTGTCCTGCAGCGCCGCCACGACGCGGTATTCGCGGGCCATGTCGTGCGCCGACGGGGTCAGGCCGTGCAGGGGCGGCCGGCGCACCAGCCAACTGGTGCTGTCGTCGTAGACGCGGAACGTCAGATTCGAGCGACCCCCGGAGATGAAGTCCGCGCGCAACTCGCCGTCGCGCCCGACTCCCAGCGAACGCAGGTAGGAGTCCAGCGAGGCCAGGTCGAGCCCCTCGAGTTGGTCAGCTGAAGTCACCGAACTTGTCTACCACCGCCGACCTCGACGCGGTGCACCACCTGCGAGTTGCGGGCGTGGGGTTCAGGCGCTGCCACGGCCCGCATCGTCGTCGAGCAACCTCTGGTTTCGCGGCAACAGGTCCCAGACGTGTTCGGTGGTGTTGATCGCGGCCACCGTCGCTTGACCGGACCGGGAGAACAACAGCCGAGTCACCGACGCGTAGTCGACGGGGAAGGACAGCAGGCGGGCGGTACCCAGAATTTCATGCAGCAGGACGTTGATGACCCCGCCATGGCTGAACACCGCGACCGTGTCTTCGGAATCGGCGGCCGCGACGAGGTCGTCGATCGCGGCGCGCACCCGCGCCCGAAAAGCTTCCTCGTCGACCGCGCTCGGCAGATGCCCCTGCGCCAGGCGCGCCCACTCCTCCGGCATCTCCGCGCGGATCTGCTCGACCGGGATGTACACCGGAAGGTCGCGGTCGTACTCGGCGAAGCGATCGTCGATCTCGACGCTGAGCCCGCGATCCGCCGCGACCGGCTCGGCGGTCTGGATGGCCCGGCGCTGCGGGCTGCTCACCACCCGCGAAATGGGAAACCTGGCGAGCGCCTTGGGGAGTCGTTCGATCTGGGCCAGCCCCTCCTCGGACAGGTCCGGATCGGAACCTTGGCCGTGTTCGCTGCGCAACGGCAGCGCATGCCGGACCAGAAGCACTTGCATATTTCGTCCCGTCGTTCGATGGTGGGCAGCGCCAGTTTCTCACCGCGCCCGGCGACGCCGATCTCGAGGAGGACGGATGACCGAACCGGACAGGGATTGGGACGCCACCTACCGGCAGGCCGTGCCGCCGCCGTGGAGCATCGGCCGGCCCCAACCGGAGCTGGCCCGTCTCATCGATCAGGGCAAGGTGCGCAGCGAGGTGCTGGACTCCGGCTGCGGGCATGCCGCGCTCTCGCTGACCCTGGCCGCGCTCGGCTACACCGTCGTCGGCCTGGACGCCAGCGCGACCGCAATTCGGGCGGCCACCGCCGCGGCCGCCGAGCGGGGACTGAGCACGGCGACCTTCGCGCAGGCTGACGTCACCGACTTCGGTGGCTATCCGCCTGGTTCCGACGGCCGCTTCGCCACGATTCTCGACAGCGGCCTGTTCCACGCGCTGCCGCCCCACCGGCGCCACGACTACATCCAGTCCATCTTTCGGGCCGCCGCGCCGGGAGCCGCGCTCTACATCCTGGCCTTCGCGGCCGGCGCGCTGGATGACGCCCATTCGGACCGGCCGGGCCCGCGCGGCTTCACCGAATCCGAATTGCACGACGCGGTCGCGACGCTGTGGCGCGTCGACGACCTGCGCGCGGCGAAGGTTTACGGCAACGACGACACCGGCGGGTCGTCGGATGGTCCACTGGCCCACCTGGAGCACGACGACGAGGGCCACTTCATGGCCCCAGGGTTCCTGCTGAGCGCGCACAAACCGGACTGACCGGGCTACGGCCATGGAGAATGCTATTCTCCATACGGAGATTGGGGTGTGCGGCGTGGTTGGACGGTGACTCGCGTGGACGAACCGGGACTCGACGCGGGCGTCCTCGCCCGCTGGCTGGATGCAAACAACGCCCCGGGTGGCGGCGAGGAACCGCGGCTGACCCAGCTCAAGGGCGGCTCGCAGAACACCCTTTACCTGATCGAGCGCGGCCCGTCGGAGGCGCGGACGAGGATGGTGTTGCGGATGCCCGGCGCGCGCGCCGACGCCGCCCGCATCGACGGGCTGCTGCGGGAGATCCGCCTGGTGCGGGCGCTGTCCGGCACCGATGTCCCACACGCGGCGCTGATCGCCGCCGACGACACCGGCGACGTGCTCGGCATGCCGTTCTACGTCATGCAGGCGATCGACGGGTGGAGCCCGATGGACGGCGGGTGGCAATCGCCGTTCGACACCGACCTCGAGGCCCGGCGCGGCCTGGCCTTCCAATTGGTCGACGGCGCGGCCAAGCTGGGCCGAGTGGATTGGCGCAAACAAGGACTCGAAGGCTTCGGCCGCCCGGATGGATTCCACGAGCGGCAGGTCGATCGCTGGCTGGCGTTCCTCGACGCGTACAAGGTCCGCGAGCTGCCCGGCCTGGATGTGGCCTCCGACTGGCTGCGCCGCAACCGTCCGGCGCATTACCGGGCGGGCATCATGCACGGCGACTATCAGTTCGCCAACGTGATGTTCGCCCATGGCGAGCCGGCGCGGTTGGCCGCGATCGTGGACTGGGAGATGACCACGGTCGGTGATCCGCTGCTCGACCTGGCGTGGTGCCTGCTGGGCTACGACGGCGAGAAACCGCGCGAGGACGGGTTTTATCTCGACATGCGCGGGATGCCCACGCGCAGCGAGCTACTGGGGCACTACGAATCCGTCAGCGGGTTGTCTACCGAAAACATCGACTACTACCTGGTGCTGGCCAACTGGAAGCTGGGCATCGTGCTGGAGAAGACCTACGCGGCCGGGGTAAGGACCGGCTCGCAAAAAGGAGGAGTCGACCCGAAGATCACCGACGCGTTCGGCCCGATGATCCTGCAGCTCATCGCCACCGCGGCCGAGCTGGCCCGATCTCACAAGGTGTCCTGAAATGGGTTATGCCGAAGAGCTTTTCGACTTCACCGACCGGGTAGTCCTGATCACCGGCGGCAGCCGCGGACTGGGACGTGAGATGGCGTTCGGTGCGGCCCGCTGCGGCGCGGACGTGGTGATCGCCAGCCGCAACCTCGACAACTGTGTGTCCACCGCCAAGGAGATCGAGGCCGAGACCGGCCGTGCGGCCATGCCGTATCAGGTGCACGTGGGGCGCTGGGATCAGTTGGACGGCTTGGTGGAGGCGACCTACGAGCGGTTCGGCAAAGTCGACACGCTGATCAACAACGCGGGCATGTCGCCGCTGTACGACAAGCTCACCGACGTGACCGAGAAGTTGTTCGACGCCGTGGTCAATCTCAACCTCAAGGGGCCGTTCCGGTTGTCGGCGTTGGTCGGTGAGCGCATGGTGGCGGCCGGTCGGGGTTCGATCATCAACGTGAGCACGGCCGGATCGTTGCGGCCGACACCAGACATCATCCCCTACGCCGCGGCCAAGGCCGGGCTCAACGCCATGACCGAGGCGTTGGCGAAGGCGTTCGGACCGGTGGTGCGGGTCAACACCCTAATGGCCGGGCCGTTTCTCACCGATGTCAGCAAGGCCTGGCATCTGGATGCGGCACATCAGAATCCGTTCCAGCACCTTTCCTTGGAGCGCGCGGGCGACCCCCGCGAAATCGTCGGCGCCGCATTGTTTTTGGCATCCGATGCGTCCAGCTTCACCACCGGTTCGATTCTGCGGGCCGACGGCGGGATCCCTTAGCGAGCAGGAGGTTGGGCCATGCCCTGGGACTTTTCTACCGAGCCCGAGTTCGAGGAGAAGCTCGAATGGATCCGCGGGTTCGTTCCCGACGAGGTGGAACCGCTCGAGGTGCTGTTTCCCGGGTGTGAATTTCTGCCGCTGAACGACGAGCGGCGCCGCATCGTCGACCCGCTCAAACAGCAGGTGCGCGACAAGGGTTTGTGGGCACCGCATCTGGGGCCGGAACTGGGAGGGCAGGGCTTCGGCGCGGTCAAGCTGACGCTGATCAACGAGATCCTCGGCCGCAGCCCCTGGGCGCCGATCGTGTTCGGGACGCAGGCACCCGACACCGGCAACGCCGAGATCATCGCCCGCTTCGGCACCCAGGAGCAAAAGGACCGTTACCTGGCGGGCCTGCTGTCCGGTGAGATCTTCTCGTGTTTCTCGATGACCGAGCCGCAGGGCGGCGCCGATCCGCGGGTCTTCACCACCCGGGCGGTGCGCGACGGCGACGACTGGGTGATCACCGGGCGAAAGTACTTCTCCTCCAACGCCTCCGTCGCCTCCTTTTTCATCGTCGTCGCGATCACCGACCCCGACGTACCGGTGCATACCGGCGCGTCGACGTTCCTGATCCCCGCCGGCACCGAGGGACTGGTGTTGGAGGCCAACCACCATCTGGTCGGGGCCGACCCGCACGAGCCGGGCCATTCCCTGGTGCACTACAACGACGTGCGAGTGCCGTCCGACGCGTTGCTCGGAGAGGCCGGACAGGGCTTCCTGATATTGCAGACCCGGCTGGCCGGCGGGCGGCTGCACCACGCGATGCGCTCCATCGGGATGGCGCAACGCGCCGTCGAGATCATGTCGCGCCGGGCGAAAAGCCGCTTCACCCAGGGCAGCCTGCTGGCCGACAAACAACTGGTCCAGGAATTCGTCGCCGACTCCTACACCGAGTTGATACCGTTCCGGCTGACCGTGCTGCACGCGGCGTGGTTGATCGACCAGGGTGACGAGCGCGCCGCCCGGGCGGAGATCGCCGCATGCAAGATCCTGGCCTCGCAGGTGCTCAAATCGATTGCCCTGCGCGCGATCCAGGTGCACGGGGCGCTGGGGCTCACCGATCAACTGCCCTTGGTCAACGTCCTGCTCGGCGGCATCGCGCTGGGCCTGGCCGACGGGCCAACCGAGGCGCACAAGGTGAACCTGGCCCGAATGCTGCTCAAGGGTTACGAGGCCGAGGAAGGCGACTGGCCCAGCGAGATGCTGGATGTGCGGCGCGCTGCGGCGCGCGCCAAATACGGTGAGCTCGTTGACCTCTGACCGCGTGACCGCGGCGGTCGAGCGGGCGCTCGACGACCGCCAGCGCGGGGCCACCGAGGAGGTGGAACGCATCCTGGCCGCCGCGGTGCGCGTCATGGAACGCGTCGCGCCCGAACCGCCCCGCGTCAGCGACATCGTCGCCGAGGCGGGCTCGTCGAACAAGGCGTTCTACCGTTATTTCGCCGGCAAGGACGACCTGATCTTGGCGGTGATGGAACGCGGGGTGGCGATCGTGGTGTCCTATCTCGTGCACCAGATGGCCAAGGAATCGCATCCGCGCGACAAGGTCATGCGGTGGATCGAGGGCACGCTGGCGCAGGTGGCCGACCCGCACCTGATCAGCATGACCCGTGCGGCGGCCGGCCAGATGTCGGCCGGCACCAGTTGGCGCGCGGCCGATCAGGAGATGATGCGGCCGCTTCGCGAGCTGCTCGTCGAACCCATTGCGGCGCTGGGCAGTACCGACATCGAGCGGGATGTCGAGGCGGTGTTCAGCTGCACCGCGGCAACGATGCGTCGCTACGTGGGTTCGGTCGAGCAGCCCGGCGCCGACGACATCGCCCACGTGGTGCGGTTCTGTTTACGGGGATTGGGGGTCAGTTGATGCGCGCGGTGATCTGTCGTTCCTATGGCACGCCCGAGGACCTGGTGATCGACGACGTGCCCGATCCCGTTGCGGCTCCCGGCCAACTGCTGGTGCGGGTGCGCGCCGCGGCGGTCAACTTTCCCGACGTGTTGTTCATCGCCGGCAAGTACCAGGTCAAAATCCCGCCCCCATTCATACCCGGCAACGAGATAGCCGGGGAGGTCATCGCCGTCGGCGAGGGTGCGCCGTTCCGTCCGGGGCAGCGTGTTTCCGGGACCACCTTCGGGGCGTTCGCCGAACAGGCTCTGCTCGACGCGAGCCAGGCCGAGCTCATGCCCGACGACGCCGACTTCGCCTCGGCCGCCGCCTTCGGCGTCACCTACCGCACGGCCTACCACGCGCTGCGCTCGACGGCCGCTGTCACGCAGGGCGATTGGGTGGTCGTGCTCGGGGCCGCCGGCGGCGTGGGGCTGGCCGCGGTGGACCTGGGGGTCGCGATGGGGGCTCGGGTGCTGGCGGCGGCGTCGAGCCCGGAGAAGCTCGAGCTGTGCCGGCGCCGCGGGGCGGAGGTGACCGTGGATTATGACCGCGAGGACCTGAAGACCCGCATCCGTGAACTCACCGGGGACAGCGCCCGCGTGGTGCTGGACCCGGTGGGCGGACCGTATTCGGAGCCGGCGCTGCGCGGTCTCGCGCGTGGCGGCACCTTCGTCACGCTGGGCTACGCCGCGGGCTCCATCCCGGCGATTCCGCTCAATCTCGTTCTGCTGAAAGACATCTGCGTGCGTGGCATGGAGATCCGGACCTTCATGGCCGACAGGCCCGACGACGCCGTGCGCGACCTGGCGGAGTTGGCGCAGATGTTCGCCGCCGGCACGGTGCGGCCGTACATCGGCGCGCGATTCCCGCTCTCGGAGACCGCGGCGGCGTTACGGCATGTGGCCGACCGCAAGGTGCTCGGCAAGGTGGTGATCGACGTCGCGTGACGCGGTGTCATGGCGTGACGATGTTGAAATTCGGATCCGGGTCGTCGAGCACACTCAGCAGGGCCTGCAGCGCGCCCTGATTCCCGGATAGCTCCAGGCCCGGTGAGCTGAAATCCCCCGTCGCCACGGCGAGCAGCCGAATCTTGTTTGCCAGCTTGACGGTAACGGTGGCGGTGGCGGGATCAGGCGCCGCCTTGCGCCGAACCAGCACCCCGTTGCGTAGGGTGAGCCGATAGTTGACCGCGGTGTCGGCGAAGGCGATGTCGATGGCGATGTCCAGATCCCAGCTGCGCGGTCCGTTGACGCGGATCGCCAGGCTGTCGAAGATCTGCTCCGGCGTCAGTTGGGACAGCAGGGTGGGCGATGTGACCTGACCCGCGGTGCCGAAGGTTCCGTCGCGCAATTCCGTTGCCGCGCTCAGGAAGAAGTTGCGCCAGGTCGCGTTCTCGGCCCCGTAGGCCAGCTGCTCGAGGGTGTCGGCATAGAGATCCCGCGCGCCGGCGTGCTCGGCGTCGGTGAAGACCGCGTGGTCCAGCAGCGTCGCGGCCCAACGGAAGTCGCCGGCCGCGAACGCATCCCGCGCGAGGTCGACCACTCGGTCGATTCCGCCCATCGCCTCGACATACCGCGGCGCCAACGCTTCGGGCGGATGAGGCCACAACCGGCCGGGGTTGCCGTCGAACCAACCCATGTAGCGCTGGTAGATCGCCTTCACGTTGTGGCTCACCGATCCGTAATACCCGTGTGTGTGCCAGGCCCGCTCGAGAGTCGGTGGCATCTGGAACATTTCGGCGATCTCGACGCCGGTGTGGCCCTGGTTCAGCAAGCGCAGTGTCTGGTCGTGCAAATACGCGTACATGTCGCGCTGCAGTGACAGGAATTCGACGATGCTGTCCCGTCCCCAGGTCGGCCAATGATGCGAAGCGAAGACCACGTCGGCACGGTCGGCGAAAGTGTCGATCGCTTCGGTGAGGTAACCGGACCACGCGTGCGGATCGCGCACCAGCGCGCCCCGCAGGGTCAGCAGGTTGTGCAGGTTGTGCGTCGCATTCTCGGCCATGCACAACGCGCGGAAACGCGGGAAATAGAAATGCATTTCGGCGGGCGCCTCGGTGCCGGGCGCCATCTGGAACTCGATCTCCACGCCGTCGATGGTGTGCTTCTCACCGGTCTCGCGGATGTCGACGGTCGGCACGATGAGGGACACCTCGCCCGTGGACGTGGCCTGCCCGAGCCCGCAACCCACGTGGCCCTGCGGTCCGCGCTCCAGCGTCACGCCGTACATGTACGTCGCGCGTCGCAGCATCGCCGGTCCGGCATAGACGTTTTCGGACACCGCGTGCTCGACGAAGCCGTCCGGCGCCAACACCGTCACCGCACCGGAATCCACCTCCGCCTGCGAGGTGACGCCCAGTACGCCGCCGAAATGGTCGACGTGGCTGTGGGTGTAGATCACCGCCACCACGGGACGGTCACCGCCTCGCTGGCTGCGGTACAACGCGAGCGCGGCCGCAGCCACCTCGGTGGACACCAGGGGGTCGATGACGATGATGCCGCCGTCGGACTCCACGAAGGTGATGTTGGAGATGTCCAGTCCGCGAACCTGATAGATGCCGGGCACCACTTCGTAGAGGCCTTGCTTGGCGGCCAGCGTCGACTGCCGCCAGAGGCTGGGATGAACCGATGTCGGGGCGGCATCACTCAAAAACGAGTAGGCGTCGTTGTCCCACACCACCCGCCCGTCGGCCGCTGTGATCACGCACGGAGACAGGGCGGCGATGAATCCGCGGTCGGCGTCGGCGAAGTCCGTTTGGTCATGCAATGGCAGATCGTGGTCGCGATGGGCCGACTCGATGACTGCGCTGGGAGGCTTGTGGTCCACGGTCGTACCTTGCCATCAAAGCGGCCTCGATCAAGGTGGTTCGGCGGCTTTTCGCCGTCCAATTAATGAACACAGCAACAATTTCTGCGGGTTCTGGATCCCGACTCAGTTAACCCGCATACTGCCCAGACGGCCCTCAATGCCGAGGACCGCAACTATCGGGCAAAGGAGAACAGGTGAAGCGTCAACTGACGGTCGCGCTTGCTGGAGCGGCCATTCTTGCCGCGGGTATTTCGGGCTGTTCGAGTAGCAAATCAAATGGCGTTTCGACCTCGGTGCCGGGAGGCTCCGTGTCTGCCGGCGGTAACAACTCGTCGAAGGTCATCATCGACGGCAAGGACCAGAACGTCCAAGGCACCACTGTCTGCACCAAGGCCGGCGGCAACATCTCAATCGCGGTCGGTGGGAACCAGACCGGGATCAGTGTCGTGCTCGCCGACGCCAATCCGCTCGCAGTGAAGGCGGTCCAGCTCGGCAATGTCAACGGCGTGACGCTTCAGTACGCGCAAGGTAGCCAGGGCAACGCCTCGGCTGCCAAGGACGGCAACACCTACAAGGTCACCGGCACCGCCAGCGGCGTCGACATGGCTAACCCGATGCAACAGGTGAACAAGCCGTTCGAAATCGACGCGACTTGCTCCTGAGCTAAGAATCGTGGGCGGGCGGTTGCCATCCATTGGGTGGCAACCGCACCGTGAACTCGGTCCGGCCCGGCGCGCTGTCCACCTCGATCGTCCCGTTGTGCGCCTTGACAACCGCGGAGACGATCGCCAAACCCAGCCCGGTGCTACCGCCCTTGCGCGACCGCGAAGAGTCGCCGCGGGCGAACCGCTCGAAGACCTCGGATTGCAGCGCCGCCGGGATGCCGGGGCCGTTGTCGATGACCTGCAGCACGGTGTGCGACGGCTCGGTGCTCAACCGCGTGGTGACAACGGTGCCCGCCCCGGTGTGGACGCGGGCGTTGGCAAGCAGATTGGTCAGCACTTGGTGTAGCCGCGCCGCATCCCCGGTGACGACCACCGGTTCTTCGGGCAGGTCGAGTTCCCACTGATGATCGGGTCCGGCGACGTGTGCGTCGTTGACCGCGTCCACGGCCAACCGCGACAGATCCACCGGTTCGCGTTCCAACGGCCGGCCCGAATCCAGCCGGGCCAGCAGCAGCAGGTCTTCGACGAGGCGCGTCATCCGCTCGGTCTCGGACGCCACCCGGCTCATCGCCTGCGCCACCGCCTCGCGATCGTCGCCCATCCGCTGCGTCAGTTCGGTGTAGCCGCGGATCGCCGCAAGCGGCGTGCGCAGTTCGTGACTGGCATCGGCGACGAACTGGCGGACCCGCGTCTCGCTGGCCTGCCGCGCCGACAGGGCGGCGGCGATGTGGTCGAGCATCTGGTTGAGGGCGGCGCCGAGTTGCCCCACCTCGGTGGAGGGATTGGCGTCGGACTCACGCACCCGCACCGGCAGTTCGACCTCGCCGCGCGCCAGCGGCAAGCCGGCTACCTTGCTCGCGGTCTGCGCGACGCGGCGCAACGGCGCCAGCGCCCGCCGGATGATGATCACGCCGGCCGTGGTGGCGGCGACCAGCGCGATGACCGTCACGATGGCGAAGATGACCAGCATCCGCATCAGGGTGGTGTCGATGTTGGCCATCGACAGGCCGGTGACGATGACGTCGCCGCCGTTTCGGCTCGGGGCGGCGACGACCCGGTAGCGGCCCAGCCCGTCCAGGTTCAGCGTCACCGGCTTGCGACGGTCGGCGATCGCGGACAGCTGCTGCTGGGCGGTGGGGCTCAGCTCGGCCCGGTCGCCGCTGCTCGTGGTGTAACCGGCGTCCACGGTGTTGCCGTGGCTGACCACCGCCGCCACCATGCCCGCCGGCTGGCCCGGGGCATCGAGGAACCGCGGACCGGGGCCCGGCCGTGGATAGACGTGCTGATGCCGCCAGCCCGAATGCGGCGGCTCGGGATACATCAGCGCCGAGCGATAGGAGGTGCCGGCCAGCTGTCCGTCGAGCTGTGCCACCAGGTGGTGGAGCAACGCCAGCTCGGTCGCCGCGGTGATGCCCACGCAGACGATGGCCAGCACGACGATCTGTCCGACCAGCAGCCGCAGCCGCAGCGACCAGACCCGCCGCGTGTCAGCGGGCCGGCTTGAGGACATAACCCGCGCCGCGCAGCGTGTGGATCATCGGTTCTCGGCCGTTGTCGATCTTCTTGCGCAGGTAGGAAATGTAGAGCTCGACGATGTTGGACCGGCCGCCGAAGTCGTAACTCCATACCCGGTCCAGGATTTGGGCCTTGCTCAGCACCCGCTTGGAGTTGCGCATCATGAAGCGCAGGAGCTCGAACTCGGTGGAGGTCAACGAAATTGGTTCGCCGGCCCGGGTGACCTCGTGGCTGTCCTCGTCGAGCACCAGGTCCCCGACCACCAGCTGTGCGCCGCTGTCCACCGTGGTGACCCCGGTGCGGCGCAACAGCGCCCGCAGCCGCAGCACGACCTCTTCGATGCTGAACGGTTTGGTGACGTAATCGTCGCCACCGGCGGTCAGGCCGGTGATGCGGTCTTCGACCGCGTCCTTGGCGGTGAGCAGCAGCACCGGCAGCTGCGGATTCTCCTCGCGCAGTTTGTGCAAGACGTCGAGCCCGCTCATGTCGGGCAGCATCACGTCGAGAACCACCACGTCGGGCCGCTGCGAGCGGGCCGAAGCGATGGCCGACGCGCCATCACCGGCGGTGGAGATGTTCCAACCCTCGTACCGCAGTGCCATTGACACCATGTCGGCCAGGACGGATTCGTCGTCGACGACCAAAACGTTGATGGGGTTGCCGTCCGCACGGCACATGACAACCCGCTCTACCGAGGCTCGGGGCTGCGTCACAAGTTCCAGTATCCGCCGACGGCTGAGCCGCGGCTATGCCAAACCTATGCGTGGCCTGTGAAACAAATCGCGCGACTGCTGAGCAGTCGCGCGATTCGTTCTTCAGTCAAGCCGTTAATACCAATAGCGCCGGCCGGCGACCGGGCGGCCGACCGAGCCCAGGATCCACAGGATCGCGCCGATGACCAGCAGCACGATGCCCAGCGTGGTCAGGATCGGTACGTGGAAAAAGTATCCGAGAATAAGCAGGACAATCCCTAAGATAACCATGTCAACTTCCTTTTGAGTGAGCGGTTAGAGGTTGATCGATTGCATTGAACTTGGTTGCGGCAGATGGCAATCCGTGACTTTCGGATTGACACCGAAGTAATTCAAGGGTCCGGCGATCACGGTCACCGCAACCGTGCCCGCCGAGGCGCATGATGTGTTGTCGTTTTTGAAGTAGTCGCGCTGCCACGCCGCGAAGACTCCGATCAGCAACCACACCAACGCAACCGTTCCGATGATCCCGCTGCCACGCATCGCGACCTCCAATGTGGACGAGAAGAAGTTTCTCGTGGACGTGAAGTTACCCATTCGACTTATGTCTAAACATGCAATGGGTTATGCGGCAGTGCTTGTCGGCACAACTCGCCGCGTCAGAGGTGATCAGCGAGCCAGGTCGCGGCCCGCTTCTTCGACGCACGGGACAGCCAGGCGTCCTGGATCAGCTCAGCTAATTCGGTTCTGCTGATTTCGCCCAACCGACTGGCCCGCACCAGGACCGAGGGGTGCCCGTCGAAGTGGTTCGTGGTGAAAAACGGCGATTCGGGATCGGAAACCAGCGCCAACTTGTCGCTCTCCGATTCCACCCAGAGCATGATCACGTCGGCATAGCGTTCGCCGGTGTCCGGATCGGTCGCGTCGGGCCGGGGCGTGCGGAAAAAGACGAACGACTTCCCGCCCACCTGGTAAATGGCGTTGCCCTTGGGCCCCGCCAGGCGCTGAACGTGCGGCATCGCGGCGGCGATCTCGTGCACGTCGCTGAGCCGGGCGCGTCGGGCAGCCATGACCGCGAGCGTACCGATGGCCGACGCCGGTGGTGAGAGACGTTGCCCCTAAGGAGATTTGATTTACCCCGCCGTTCGCTGCGCGGACACGTAGAGGGTGGGCGGCATGGAGTCCTCCGAACCCTGCGGCACGCTGCGGTCATACCGCGCCATCAACTCCGCGAACGACGCCGTCGTGACATCCCAGCCGCGCTCGCGCAGCCAGGCGTCGACCGGCGTGCGCTCCTCGGCGTACCACAGGTCGTCGAAGTCCGTGATCTCGGCGTTGACCAGCTCGGCGGCCGCCGCCCGCATCCGTCGCATGTCGTCGCGCTGCCGCTGGACCCGCCCGGGGTCGGTGAAGCCCGAGTCGGGCACGTTGGAGGCGAGCCAACTGCCCGCGACGCTCAGCGAGTCGATCCGCTCGAACAGCAGGTCCTGGGCCTGCGCCGGCAGGTAGCGAACCAGGCCCTCGGCCGACCAGACGGCCGGCGCCGACGCATCAAATCCGGCCTCCTGCAGCGCTTTCGGCCAATCCTGGCGCAAATCTATCGGAACATTGACCAGCCGCGCCTTCGGTTCCGCGCCGTGCTCGCGCAGTGTCTCGGACTTGAATTCCAGCACCTTGGGCTGGTCGAGCTCGTAGACGACCGTGCCGTCGGGCCACGGCAGCCGCCAACTGCGGGCGTCCAGGCCGGCCGCCAGGATCACCACCTGCCGAACGCCGGCGTCGGCGGCGCCGAGGAAGAACTCGTCGAAGAACGCCGTCCGGGTGGCCATGAAGTCGACCATCAGTTGCAGCCGGTCGCGCAGATCCGGCTCGATGTCACCGGCCTTGGCCAGCAGCGCGGGGTTGGCGTAGATGCTCCACATCCCCTCCCCCGCGGCGTCGACGAACACCCGCGCGAACGGATCGCTGATCAGCGGGTTCTCGCTCTCGGTCTCGGCCGCGCGAGCCGCGGCGACACCCAGCGCGGTGGCGCCCACGCTTTGAGTGATCTCCCAGGAATCATCGTCGGTCCGCGGCATGGCCAGTTCCTTCCCCAGAAAGTAAGTTATGCACACTATTCTTCCAGCCCCCGCCGCCCGGGGCCGCCCGTCGCCGCTGTCCTAGTCTTTTTCCCAGACGGTCCACAGGTTGCAAGGGAGTGCCATGACGCCCATCCCGCCGCGCACGCCGCAGGAGGTGTTCGCCCGCCACGGCGCCGCACTGGCCGCGGGCGACCTCGACGAGATCGTCGCGGACTACGCCGCGGATGCCGTGGTGATCAGCCCCGCCGGCATCGCCCGCGGCACGCAGGCCATCCGCCAGGTGTTCGAGGAGTTGCTCGCCGACCTGCCGAATGCGCAGTGGGACTTGAGAACTCGCCTTTTCCACGAGGACGTGCTGTTCCTGGTGTGGACCGCCGATTCGGACGTCAACCGGGTCGACGACGGCGTGGACACCTTCGTGTTCCGTGACGGCATGATCCGAGCGCAAACCGTCCGATACACGCCGCACCCGAAGGGCTGACGAGTGGAACCCGTGAACCTGGAAGCCGTAGCGCAGTGGATGTCCGGGCAGGGGCTCGGTGAGGGGCCCCTGCAGGACGTTTCCAACGTCACCGGCGGCACCCAGAACGTGATGCTGCGATTCACCCGGGCCGGCCGGCAATACGTGCTGCGGCGCGGGCCACGGCACTTGCGCCCGCGCAGCAACAGCGTGATCCTGCGGGAGACGAAAGTCCTTGCCGCACTTGCCGGTTCCGATGTCCCGCATCCGCACCTGATCGCCGCCTGCGAGGACCCGAGCGTGCTGGGCGACGCCGTCTTCTACCTGATGGACCCGGTCGACGGCTTCAACGCGGGCGAGGGCCTGCCGCCGCTGCACGCCGGCGACGCCAAGGTGCGCCACGGGATGGGCCTGTCGATGGCCGACGCGCTGGCCAAGCTGGGCGCCGTCGACCACGTCGCGGTGGGGCTGGCCGACTTCGGCAAGCCGGAGGGTTTCCTGGAACGCCAGGTGCCACGCTGGCTTTCGGAGCTGGAGTCCTACAACGAGTACGAGGGCTACCCCGGGCCCGACATCCCCGGCATCGAGGAGGTGTCCACCTGGCTGGAACGGCATCGGCCGGCCAATTGGACCCCGGGCATCATGCACGGCGACTATCACGCCGCCAACGTGATGTTCTCCCGGACCGGGCCGGAGGTGGTCGCGATCGTCGACTGGGAGATGTCCACGATCGGGGATCCGCTGCTGGACCTGGGCTGGCTGCTGGCCACCTGGCGCCAGCCCGACGGTTCCAGCGTGTTCAGTCACGCCCTGGGCGGCCAGGACGGGCTCGCCAGCACCGATGAGCTCTTCGAGCGCTACGCCGCCAACACCACCCGCGACCTGTCCCACATCACCTGGTACACCGTGCTTGCCTGCTTCAAGCTGGGGATCGTGATCGAGGGGACGCTGGCCCGGGCGTGCGCCGGGAAGGCGGAGAAGGAGGTCGGCGACCAGTTGCACGCGGCCACGGTGCATCTGTTCGAGCGGGCGCTGGGCCTCATCTCCAGCGCGGCCTGACCCACTAACATCTCCTCTCGTGCCGCATTATCCCGAGGAACCGGATTTCTACTCCGAGCCCACCGCGGCCGCGCGGTACGGCGGATATTACGAGCCCGAGGCCCCACCGCCCGAGCCGCCGACGCCCTGGTATCGCCGTCCGGCGGCGCTGGTCGCGGCCGGCGCGCTCGGGGTGATCCTGCTGGCCGCGCTGGTGTTCGCGGTGGTCAAGCTGACCAGCGGCTCACCGGCGCCCAGCCCCGCGACCACCACGACGGCCGTCCCGTCCACCACCGCGCCGGTGACCACCACGACGCACGCGCCGCGGCACCACGGCGGCGGTGGCGGCGCGCCCACCGAGACGGTGACCGAAACGGCCCCGCCGCCCAGCACGGACACTCCCACGACGACGGAGCCACCGAGCACCGTCACCGTTTCGCCGAGCACCGAAACCAGCACGGTCACGCAGACCGTGACCGAACCGCCCAGACGGGGACCGTTCGGCGGACCCTTCCAGCCCCGCCCCTAGCGCGGCGACATGCACGCGAGCGCCGGCCTGGTCCGGCCGGCAGCTGCGCCGGATGCGGCCGCGTGCCTTGCCATTTACCGGCCGTACGTCGAGCACACGGTCATCAGTTGGGAGATCGACGTCCCGACCGAAACCGAGATGTCCGCGCGCATCGCCGCCGCCCAGGCCGGCCACGAATGGCTTGTGCTGGAACGCGATCGCCGGGTGATCGGCTTCGCCTACGGGCACGCGTTCAATCGCCTTGCCACGTACCGGTGGTCGACCGAGACCGGGATCTATCTAGAAGCCGGCCATCGCCGCACCGGCGGGGGCCGCGCGCTCTACACCGAGCTGTTGCGCAGGCTCGCCGAGCGGGGCTACCGGCAGGCGTTCGCCGGCATCACCCAACCCAACGAGGCCAGCACTGGCTTCCATCGCGCGTTCGGGTTCGCCGACGCGGGGCTGTACCGCCGCGTCGAATGGAAGCGCGGCGGCTGGCACGACGTCGCGTGGATGCAGCTGGACCTGAGGCCCGGCGTCGCGCCGGATGAGCCGCCCGGCCCGATCGTCTCGCCGGGCCGCGCGCGCGAGTCGGGGGTTTAGCCGCCGGCGCCACCACCGCCCAGGAAGCCACCCGCGCCGCCGCCACCGACGAAACCACCGGCACCGCCGCCACCCAGGAAACCGCCGCCGGCGCCACCACCGATTTGCTCAATGCTGATTGTCATGGGCGGAAGGTATCGACGGAAAACCGCGCCGACAAGAAACTGGGTCTGAACGATTCGAATCATTTCGGGTTGCCCAACCCTGAGCTAGTGAGCGCGCCCGAAGGGATTCGAACCCCTAACCTTCTGATCCGTAGTCAGATGCTCTATCCGTTGAGCTACGGGCGCCTGTTCTTCAGTTGTCGTTCCGTGTTGCCGCTAAAGGATCTAGCGGAGGCGAGAGGATTTGAACCTCCGGTCCCCTTTGAGGGGGACAACTCATTAGCAGTGAGCCCCATTCGGCCGCTCTGGCACGCCTCCCTTGGACTTTCTGAGGGTACCGACCCCTTTCCGGTCTCGCGGAACCGGCCATACTGTACACAGCTGACACGTAAACTGTCGAAGTGACTGCCCGCCTGCGCAACGAACTGGCCGGACTGCCAGTGTATGTGCCCGGCAAGAACGTGCCGGGCTCGATCAAACTGGCCAGCAACGAGACCGTGCACGGGCCGCTGCCCAGCGTGCACGCCGCCATCGAACGCGCGGTAGCCGTCGTCAACCGCTACCCCGACAACGCCAGCGTCGACCTCAAGGCCGCGCTGGCCATGCACCTGGGTTCCGACGTCGCGCCCGAGCACATCGCGGTCGGCAGCGGTTCGGTCACGCTGTGCCAGCAGCTGGTTCAGATCACCTCGGCCGCCGGCGACGAGGTGATGATCGGCTGGCGCAGCTTCGAGTGCTACCTGCCCATCATTCAGGTGTCCGGCGCGGCCACCGTCAAGGTGCCGCTGACCGACCACACGCACGACCTCGACGCGATGCTCGCCGCGATCACCGACCGCACCCGGCTGATCTTCGTGTGCAACCCGAACAACCCGACATCCACCGTCGTCGATCCGGACGCACTGACGCGCTTCGTCGAGGCCGTGCCGCCGCACGTCCTGATCGCGATCGACGAGGCCTACGCCGAATACATCCGGGACGGCCTGCTGCCCAACAGCCTGGAGCTGGCCCTGACCCACAGCAATGTCGTTGTGCTGCGGACCTTTTCGAAGGCCTACGGGTTGGCGGGCCTGCGGGTCGGCTACGCGGTAGCCCATCCGGACCTGATCACCGCGCTGGACAAGGTCGTCATGCCGTTCGCGGTCACCAACGTCGCGCAGGCGGCCGCCATCGCGTCGCTCGAGGCCTCCGACGAGCTGATGGCCCGCACCGATGCGCTGGTCCTCGAGCGCGCCCGGGTCAGCGCGGGATTGCGCGAGGCCGGGTTCGAGCTACCCGCGTCGCAGGCCAACTTCGTCTGGCTGCCGCTGGGTGAGCGCACCACCGACTTCACCGAGCAGGCCGCGGAGGCGCGCCTGGTGGTGCGGCCGTTTGCTGACGAGGGCGTGCGTGTCACCATTGGTGCGCCGGAGGAAAATGACGCCCTGCTGCATTTTGCCCGCGATTGGATTGCCCGCACCGAATCGTAAGGAGTCGCCCGTGGACCTTGCGCGGAAGAAGTTCACCGAGTTCAAAGAGCGCAGCGGCGACATCGCGGATTCCGAGCTCGACGACTTCTGGGCCGAACTGGCACCCGCGACCATCGAGGGCATGCTCGGCGAATGGAAGGGCGGCGAATTCCAGACCGGCCACAAGATGAACGGCCAGCTGGAAAAGGCCGGCTGGTACGGCAAGACCTTCAAGTCCGCCCGCGACGTGCAGCCGCTGGTCTGCCTGGACGCCGACGGCAACAAGTTCTCCAACGTGGAGATGGGCAAGGGCGAGGCGAGCCTGTGGCTGGAGGACTTCCGCGGAGAGGTCACCGCCACAATGGTTTACGACGGCCAGCCGGTGCACGACCACTTCAAGAAGATCGACGACGACGCCGTGATGGGCATCATGAACGGCAAAGGCGTCCGGGATAACGGCAAGTACTACTACTTCTACCTGGAACGCGAGTAGGTCTGGGCGCTCGAGTGTGCCTTCGTGCCGCCGAGTGTGAATTGACGGCGTTGAGTGTGCATCCAGGGCGGCGACGCGCCGTGCGAACCCGCCGTGGCCTCACACTCAATGCCCAGGCTGCACAGTCGGTGGCTAAGGGCTAGGCAGCCCGAGCTAGCCCGCCGGGTTGCGACCCGTGAACGCGACCAATTGTTCGAGCGCGCCGGCATCTTCGGGGACGTCGACCGGGTCGTCGAATCCGGCCTGACCGCGTAGCTCCGGCCTGATGATCTGCCGCGCCAGGCCCAGCACGTATTCGGACAACGGCTCGGGCGCATTGATGTCGTGCCCCACCGCGGCGGCGTAATCCCAAGCGTGGACCAGGAATTCGATCGACAGGATGCCGCACGCGCTTTTGGCGGGGATCTCGCCCTTGCCGAACGGGACCGAGCCGTCCAGGCCGTGGCGGTGCCAGGCGTCCAGCGCGGGCCGGGCCGCGGCGATCACCTGACGTTCCACCGAATCGCCCTCGTCGCGCTCCGGGATCTGGGCGCCGACCATGCCGCCGAGCGCCGAGATCGAGTTCAGCAGATGCCCGGTCAGCGCTGAGACGTCGAATTCCGTGCACGGCGTCCGTCGCGACAGATCGTCGGCGGCGATGGTGTGCACCACGCGCTGCAGCACCCCCAGCGTGTCCTCGGCGCTGTGTAGCTCGTCGGTGGGCGGGGAATGCGGTCCGGGTCGCAAGTCAGGAGCCATATTCGCCACGCTACGGTCTCGATATGGCGCAAGCATACGAATCCGTCACCGTCGAGACGAAAGACCACGTCGCCCAGGTGACGCTGATCGGGCCGGGCAAGGGCAATGCGATGGGACCGGCGTTCTGGTCGGAGCTACCCGAACTGTTCGCCGCGCTGGACGCCGAACCCGAGGTGCGGGCCATCGTGCTGACCGGCTCGGGCCGCAACTTCAGCTACGGCCTGGACGTGCCGGCGATGGGCGGCTCGTTCACCCCGCTGCTGTCCGGCGACGCGCTGGCCGGACCGCGCGCGGTCTTCCACCGCGAGGTCAAGCGCATGCAGGCCGCCATCACCGCGGTCGCCGACTGCCGCACCCCCACCATCGCCGCGGTGCACGGCTGGTGCATCGGCGGCGGCGTCGACCTGATCTCGGCGGTCGACATCCGCTACGCCAGCGCCGACGCCAAGTTCTCGGTGCGTGAGGTCAAGCTGGCCATCGTCGCCGACGTCGGCAGTCTGGCCCGCCTGCCGATGATCCTGAACGACGGACACCTGCGCGAGCTGGCGCTGACCGGCAAGGACATCGACGCGGCCCGCGCCGAGAAGATCGGTCTGGTCAACGACGTGTACGCCGACGCCGACGCCACCCTGGCCGCCGCACACGCCACCGCCGCGGAGATCGCCGCCAATCCCCCGCTGACCGTGCACGGCATCAAGGACGTGCTCGACCAGCAACGCACCGCGGCCGTCTCGGAGAGCCTGCGGTACGTGGCCGCCTGGAACGCGGCCTTCCTGCCGTCGAAGGACCTGACCGAGGGCATCTCGGCGACCTTCGAAAAGCGGCCGCCGCAGTTCACCGGCGAGTAGTCCCGCGCCACGTACCCTCGCTGAGGTGACGACACCAGACGGCAAGATCCGCCTCCCGGCCGACCTGGACTCCGTGACGACGATCGGCGCCGAGGACCACTCCGAAATCGACAGCGCCGCCGTCGAGCGGATCTGGCAGGCCGCCCGGCATTGGTACCAAGCCGGCTTCCACCCCGCCATCCAGCTGTGCATCCGCCGGCACGGCCGCGTCGTGCTGAACCGGGCGATCGGCCACGGTTGGGGCAACGCCCCCAGCGACCCGCCCGACGCGGAGAAGATCGTCGTCACCCCCGACACACCGTTTTGTGTGTATTCGGCGGCCAAGGGCATGGCGGCGACCGTCGTGCACATGCTCGTCGAGCGCGGCGTGTTCTCGCTCGACGACCGGGTGTGCGAATACATCCCGACGTTCACCAGCCACGGCAAGCACCGGATCACCATCCGGCACGTGCTGACGCACAGCGCCGGACTGCCCTTTCCCACCGGGCCCCGACCCGACGTCACCCGCGCCGACGACCACGAGTACGCGCAGCAGAAGCTAAGCGAGTTGCGGCCCCTCTACCGTCCGGGGCTGATGCACATGTACCACGCGCTGACCTGGGGTCCGCTGGTGCGCGAGATCGTCTACGCGGCCACGGGCAAGGAGATCCGCGAGATCCTGGCCACCGAGATCCTCGACCCACTCGGCTTCCGCTGGACCAACTTCGGCGTCGCCAAGCAGGACGTCCCGTTGGTCGCGCCCAGCCACGCCACCGGGCGTACGCTCCCGCCGGTGGTCGCCCAGATTTTCCGCAAGGCGATCGGCGGGACCGTGCACGAGATGATCCCGTACACGAATTCGCCGATGTTCTTGACCACCATCATTCCGTCGTCCAACACGGTGTCGACCGCGCAGGAGATGTCGCGGTTCGCCGAGATATGGCGCCGCGGAGGCGAACTCGACGGTGTGCGGGTGATCAGCCCGGAGACCATGTACGGCGCGGTGACCCAATGCCGAAGGCTACGACCGGATTTCGCGGTCGGGCTGCAGCCGGCCCGCTGGGGTACCGGCTACATCCTCGGCACCAACCGGTGGGGCCCGTTCGGGCGTAACGCGCCGCACGCGTTCGGCAACCTGGGCCTGGTCAACATCGCCATCTGGGCCGACCCCGCGCGCGGCCTGTCGGCCGGCGTGGTGAGCAGCGGCAAACCCGGGCGCGATCCCGAGGCCCGCCGGTACACCGCCCTGCTGGACACGATCACCACCGAAATCCCATCCGGTTGACGACGACGGCAGTGGGAACACTGCCCTCATGGCTACCTATCGAGTGCTCGACCCGAAGGGCGAGGTCGTCGCGACCAAAGACATCGAAAGCGCCGACGACGCACACGCGTGGTTCGTCGACCAGAAGGCCGACAACAGCGAGCTCGGCTGGCGCATGGAAGTCGAACACGACGGCGAGTGGCATTTCTTCGACGACACCGAGGGCGACCGAAGCTAGGTGTTTGTCCCCCGGCTGGCGGGGCAACCAACAACGCATGGACTCGCAACGCTTCCGCAAGCTGCTGGACGCACCGGGGCCGTTCGCTTCGGTCTACTTCGATGACTCACATGACACCCATGACGCCGAGGCGCAACTCGAGCTCAAGTGGCGCGCGATCAAAGAAGAACTGGAACGCTTACACGCCGCAGCGACGGTCGTTGACAAGATCGAGGACGCGATCAAGAACCTGCGGCCGCCGATCGGCCGCAGCGGGCGGGCGGTGATCGCCAGCGCCGACGGCGTGGTGATCAACGAACATATGGCCCGCCCCGCCGCGACCGATGTCGTCCGGGTATCCGAATTACCTTATCTGGTACCGATTCTCGAGCAAAGCTTCGATCATCCCGATTATGTGCTGGCGGTCGTCGATGCTGGCGGTCGTCGATCACAGCGGTGCCGACATCACCACCCACATCGGCGGAACGCTGCGCGACGAGACTGTGGACGGCGGTGGTCATCCCGTGCATAAAGCCGCCGGTGCGGAGACCGCGGGCTACGGCGATCCCCAGTTGCGCACCGAAGAGGCCGCACGTAAGAACCTGCGCGCCGTCGCCGACCGCGTCGCCGAACTGGCCGACGGCAAGGCCATCGAGGTGATCTTTGTGGTGGGCGAGGTGCGCTCGCGATCCGATCTGCTGGCCGAGTTGCCGGAACGGTTACGCGAGCGCACGGTGGCACTCGAGGTGGGAGCCCGGCACAGCGGGCACGACTTCGGTGAGATCGAGCAGGCCATCGAAGCTGAGTTCGTCAAGCGCCAGCTGCGCACCATCGACGATGCCGCGCAGCGCTTCACCGCCGAGATCGGGCGGCAGTCCGGGCTGGCGGCCGAGGACTTGGGCGCGGTCTGCTCGGCGCTGCGTCAGGGCGCCGTGGAGACGCTGATCATCGGTGACATCGGCGACGCGACCGTCGTCGCCGACGAAGGCCTGACGACGCTCGCTCCCAACGAGAACGTGTTGTCCGAGCAGGGCGCCGCTCCCGCCAAGACGCTGCGGGCCGACGAGGCGCTGCCGTTCTCGGCGATCTCGGTGGGCGCCGCCCTGGTGCGCACCGACGAGCGCATCTCCCCGACCGACGGGGTGGGCGCGGTGCTGCGCTACGCACCCACGCTGCACCAGAGCGTTGAGTGATCAGGAGCGGTGGCGGAGGGATTTGAACCCCCGGACGGTTTTAGCCGTCTCTCGCTTTCAAGGCGAGTGCATTAGGCCGCTCTGCCACGCCACCGCTGATCAGGGTAGCGGGACTCGGTAGTGTGGCCACCATGCGCGCCATCGTCGCCGAATCTTCCGATCAACTCTCCTGGCAGGACGTGCCCGACGTTTCCGCCGGGTCCGGTGAGGTCTTGGTCAAGGTCGCCGCCGCCGGCGTGAACCGCGCCGACCTGCTGCAGGCGGCCGGCAAGTACCCGCCCCCGCCGGGGGCGAGCGAGATCATCGGCATGGAAGTGTCCGGCGTCATCAGCGAGGTCGGCGCCGACGTGACGGGATGGTCTGTCGGACAAGAGGTTTGCGCGCTGCTCGCCGGGGGTGGTTACGCCGAGTACGTCGCCGTCCCCGCCGGCCAGCTGCTGCCGATTCCCGACGGCGTCGACCTGGTGGACGCGGCCGGGCTGCCCGAGGTGGCCTGCACGGTGTGGTCGAACCTGGTGCTGACGGCACACCTCGGCAAGGGCCAGCTGCTGCTGTTGCACGGCGGGGCCAGCGGCATCGGAACGCACGCGATCCAAATCGCCCGGGCGCTGGGTGCGCGGGTGGCCGTCACCGCCGGATCGCAGGAAAAGCTGCAGACCTGCCGCGACCTGGGCGCCGAGATCACCATCAACTACCGCGACGAGGACTTCGTCGCTCGCCTGCAGGAGTGCGGCGGCGCGGACGTGATCTTCGACATCATGGGCGCCTCCTATCTGGACCGCAACATCGACGCTCTGGCCGCCGATGGGCAGCTCGTCATCATCGGCATGCAGGGCGGCATCAAGGGCGAGCTCAACATCGGCAAGCTGCTCGCCAAGCGGGCGCACGTCCTCGGCACCACGCTGCGCGGGCGGCCGGTCAGCGGCCCGAGCAGCAAGAGCGAGATCGTCGCGGCCGTGACGGCCAAGGTGTGGCCGATGATCGCCGACGGCCGGGTCCGCCCGATCATCGGCGAGCGGATGCCCATCGAGCAGGCCGGTGAGGCACACCAACAGCTGACCTCGAGCAAGGTGACCGGAAAGGTCGTCCTGACGGTCTAGCCCAGCGAGGCCAGCGCGCGGACCAACTGGTCGACTTCGGCCGTCGTCGAGTAGTGCGCCAGGCCGACGGTGACCGCGCCGCCCACGTCGTTGACGCCCAATACGTCCAGCGCGCGGGAACTTTCGTTGGTGACGGCCAGAATTCCGTTGTCCGCCAACCGCTGCACGACGCGTTCGGCGGGCACGCCGTTCAACGCGAAACTGACCACCGGGATGCGCACCTCGGGACGGCCGATCACCATCACCAACGGCAGCGAGCGCAACGACACCATCAGGTAGTCGTAGATCCGGTTCAGGTACGCCGTGGCGGATTGCATCGACACCGCCAGGCGTTCGCGCCGGTTGCCGCGGGCGGACTCGTCGAGCGAGGCCAGGTACTCGATGCTGGCCACCACCCCGGCCAACAGACCGAATTGGTGCGCACCGATCTCGAGGCGCGCCGGCCCGGTCGCTTTGGGATCCGGCGAGATGGAACTGAACGAGTTGAGCAGCGCCGGATCGCGGAACACCATGGCCCCGATCGGCGGACCGCCCCACGCCGCGGCGTTCACCGCCACCACGTCGGCGTCGGTCTCCTTCACGTCGAGCAACCGGTAGGGCGCCGCGGCGGAATGGTCGACCACCACCAGGCCGCCGACGTCGTGCACCAGCTTGGTCATCGCGCGCAGGTCGGTGACCGTGCCCAGCGTCGCGGAGGCCGAGGCGACGGCGACCAGCCGGGTCGACTTGCCGATCAGGCCCTCCCACTGCCACGTCGGCAGCTCACCCGTCTCGATGTCGATCTCGGCCCATTTGACCTTGGCGCCGTAGCGGTGCGCCGCGCGCAGCCACGGGGCGATGTTCGCCTCGTCGTCCAGGCGGCTGACGATGACCTCGTAGCCCAGGCCGGCCCGCGACGACGACGCCTCGGCCAGCGCTGAGAGCAGGATCGCCCGATCGGCGCCCAGCACGACGCCGGCGGGTTCCACGTTGAACAGATCGGCCACCGCCGCCCGCACCGCCTCGAGAACGGCGGCACTGCGCTGCGCCGACGGGTGGGCGCCCACGGTGGTGGGACCGGACCGGCGGAAGGCGGTCGACACGGTCGTCGCGACGGAATCGGGAACCAGCATCCCGCTCGGGGCGTCGAAGTGTACCCACCCGTCACCCAGCGACGGATGTAGTCCGCGCACCCGGGCGACGTCGTATGCCATGTGGGCCACCTTAAAGCTTCCGCTTTTTGCGAAACTGTGACGGTAGCGGGTGCCACAGACGTTCCGGCCAGTCGGTGGCCTCCCGAGCCAGGGCACCCGGCCAGCCATACTAGTCGAGTGGGGCTCTGGTTCGGAACGCTCATTGCATTGTTCTTGCTGATAGCGCCCGGGGCGATCATCGCACGTATCAGTCAGTTGTCGTGGCCCGTCGCTGTCGCGGTCGGCCCGGCACTGACCTACGGCATGGTCGCCCTTGCCATTATTCCGTTTGGTGCCATCGGGATTCCGTGGAACGGGTGGACGGCGCTGGCGGCGCTGGTGGTGGTGTGCCTGCTGATGACCGGTTTAGCGCTGCTGCTCGCCCGCTACCGCGACCGCGACGCCGAGGCCCGCGCGATCAGCCGGTGGCCGGCCATCACGGTGGGGGCCGGGGTGGCGCTGGGGTCTCTGCTCGTCATGTGGGCCGCCTACCGCGGGCTGGCCGCCCATTGGCAGACCATCCCGAGCACCTGGGACGCCGTCTGGCACGCCAACGAGGTGCGGTTCATCCTGGACACCGGCCAGGCGTCGTCGACGCACATGGGCGAGCTGCGCAACGTCGAGACCCACAAGACGCTGTACTACCCGTCGGTGTTCCACGCGCTGATCGCGGTGTTCTGCCAGCTGACCGGGGCGGCGCCCACGACCGGCTACACGCTGAGCTCGGTTGCCGCATCGGTGTGGCTGTTTCCCACCAGCGCGGCGATGCTCACCTGGCATCTGCTGCGGGCGCGCACCACCGAGTGGCGCTGCGCCGGGGCGGCGGCCACCGCGGCCGCGCTGTCGGCGTCGTTCACCGCGATCCCCTACGTCGAATTCGGCGTCGCCGCGATGCCCAACCTGGCCGCCTACGGGGTCGCGGTGCCCGCGTTCGTCCTGATCACCTCCACGCTGCGACACCGCGACCGCATCCCGGCGGCCGTGCTGGCCTGGGTGGGGGTCATGTCCGTGCACATCACCGGCGGCGTGATCGTGTTGTTGTTCCTGGTGGCCTGGTGGGTCATCGACGTGTTGTGGCATCCGGTGCGCGGCAGGCTGGCCGATTTCATCGCGCTGGCCTGCGTCGCGGTGCTGACCGGACTGATCCTGCTGCCGCAGTTCATCAGCGTCCAGGGACAGGAAGACATCATCGCCGGGCACTCGTTTCTGACCCACCTCAGCAAAAAGCGGGGATTGTTCGACGCGGTCTTCCAGCACTCCCGGCACCTCAACGACTTCCCGTACCAGTACGGGCTCATGGCGGTCGCGATCCTCGGCGGACTGCTCTTCGCCTACAAGAGGATCTGGTGGCCACTGGCGGTGTGGCTGCTGCTCGTGGTGGTCGACGTCGACGCCGGGACGCCGCTCGGCGGTCCGGTCGGCGCGGTGGCCGGGATGTTCGGCGAGTTCTTCTACAAAGATCCGCGCCGGATCTCGGCGGCCATCACCCTGCTGCTCGAGCCGATGGCCGGCGTCGCGCTGTTCACGATCGCCGTCGGCGTCGTGGGCGTCGCGAAACGAGTGGCCGCCCGGGTCAGACCGTCCCTGGCCAGCGATCGGCGCCTGGGGCCGGTCCCGATGTGGATCGCCGCCACCGCGGCGCTGCTGGTGGTGGCCACCGTGCTCACCGGGCGTCACTACCTCTATCGGCACATCGTGTTGTTCGGCGACAAGTACGACTCGGTGATGATCGACCAGCGCGATCTGATGGCGATGGCCTATCTGGCCAAGCTGCCCGGCGCGCACGAGACGTTGATCGGCAACGCCAACACCGACGGCACGGCCTGGATGTACGCCGTCGCCGATCTGCATCCGCTGTGGACGCACTACGACTACCCGCAACAGATGGGCCCGGGTCCCAACCGGTACATTGTCTGGACCTCGGCCCGCAAAGGCGATTCAGATCCGCGGGTCCTCGAGGCGATTAAAGCGCTCAATATTCGGTACATCTACACGAGCTCGCCGACTGTCCGGGGGTTCGCCGTACCCGAAGGACTAGTGTCACTGGATAAGTCGAAGTCGTGGGCGCTGATCTACGACAATGGCGGTGCCCGAATTTATGAATGGCGCGGAAACGGCGCGACGCCCCACTCATAGTCCACAAAGGATGGTGAAGAGTTGAGTACCCGCAACGATGACGACGGCGTCGAGATCATCGGGGGCGTCGACCCGCGGATGATGGCACTGGCCGAGGACGACGGCGCCGACGAGCGTTCCCTGACCGATCTGGTCGAGCAGCCCGCCAAGGTGATGCGGATCGGGACCATGATCAAGCAACTGCTCGAGGAGGTGCGCGCCGCACCGCTCGACGAGGCCAGCCGTAACCGGCTGCGCGAGATCCACGCGACCAGCATCCGGGAACTGGAGGAGGGCCTGGCACCGGAGCTGCGCGAGGAGCTGGACCGCCTGACCCTGCCCTTCAACGAGGACGCGGCGCCGTCCGACGCCGAATTGCGGATCGCGCAGGCACAGTTGGTCGGCTGGCTGGAAGGACTGTTCCACGGCATCCAGACCGCGCTGTTCGCCCAGCAGATGGCCGCCCGCGCGCAGCTGGAAAAGATGCGCCAGGGAGCGCTGCCGCCGGGCATGGGTAAGCCGGGCGGCGCGCCCGGGCACGGTCAGTACCTGTAAGCGAACTCGAGTAGTTAACGGTGTCGGGTCCTCACATCGAGACGCACAACGCATGGGTGGAATTTCCCATCTTCGATGCGAAGTCGCGTTCGTTGAAGAAGGCCTTCCTCGGTAAGGCCGGCGGCACGATCGGCCGCAACAGCTCCAACGTCGTTGTGGTCGAAGCGCTGCGCGACATCACCATGTCCCTCGAGCTGGGCGACCGGGTGGGGCTGGTGGGCCACAACGGCGCGGGCAAATCGACTCTGCTGCGCCTACTTTCGGGCATCTACGAACCCACCCGCGGATGGGCGACGGTCACCGGCCGGGTCGCGCCGGTCTTCGATCTCGGGGTCGGCATGGACCCCGAGATCTCCGGCTACGAGAACATCATCATTCGCGGCCTGTTCCTGGGCCAGACGCGAAAGCAGATGCTGTCCAAGGTCGATGAGATCGCCGAGTTCACCGAACTGGGCGACTACCTGTCGATGCCGCTGCGCACCTATTCCACCGGCATGCGGGTTCGGCTGGCGATGGGCGTGGTCACCAGCATCGACCCCGAGATCCTGCTGCTCGACGAGGGCATCGGCGCGGTGGACGCCGATTTCTTGAAGAAGGCGCAGTCGCGGTTGCAGAGTCTGGTGGAGCGCTCCGGAATCCTGGTGTTCGCCAGCCATTCCAACGAATTCCTGGCCCGGTTGTGCAAGACGGCGATGTGGATCGATCACGGCGTCATCCGCATGTCGGGCGGCATCGAGGACGTGGTGCGCGCGTACGAAGGCGAAGACGCGGCCCGGCACGTCCGCGAGGTGCTGGAAGAGACGCAGCAAGCGAGTCGGGTCGAGACACCCCTGGCCCAAAGAGCATCCGGGGATGAGTGAGACCGTCTTCGCCGTCGTCGTCACCCATCGGCGCCCCGACGAGCTGGCCAAGTCGCTCGATGTGCTGAGCACGCAGACCCGGCTGCCCGATCACCTGATCGTGGTGGACAACGATTTTTCCGGCGACGGCCGGGTGCGCGACCTGGTGGCCGGCCAGCCTATCCCCACCACCTACCTGGCTTCTCGCCGAAACCTGGGCGGCGCAGGGGGTTTCGCGCTCGGCATGCTGCACGCGCTGGCCCAGGGCGCCGATTGGGTGTGGCTGGCCGACGACGACGGGCGCCCGCAGGATTCGGGCGTGCTGGCCACCCTGCTGGCGTGTGCCGAGAAGTACGGCCTGGCCGAGGTGTCGCCGATGGTGTGCAACATGGCCGATCCGGAGCGGCTGGCGTTCCCGTTGCGTCGCGGCCTGGTATGGCGCAGGCGCACAAGCGAATTACGCACCGAGGCGGGCCAGGACCTGCTGCCCGGGATCGCGTCGCTGTTCAACGGCGCGTTGTTTCGGGCCGCCACCCTGGACGCCGTCGGTGTCCCGGATCTGCGGCTGTTCATCCGCGGCGACGAGGTGGAACTGCACCGCCGGCTGGTGCGATCCGGCCTGCCGTTCGGGACCTGCCTGGACACCGTCTACCTGCATCCCTGCGGATCCGATGAGTTCCGGCCGATCCTGGGCGGCCGGATGCACACCCAATATCCCGACAACCCCACCAAGCGGTTTTACACCTACCGCAACCGCGGCTACCTGCTGGCGCAGCCCGGCCTGCGCAAGCTGGTGGTGCAGGAGTGGGTCCGGTTCGGCTGGTTCTTCCTGGTGAGCCGTCAAGACCCGCGGGGACTGGCCGAGTGGATCCGGTTGCGGCGCTTGGGGCGTCGCGAGCAGTTCGGGAAACCGAAAGGAACGCAGTGACTTTCGTTGACGCGGCGGCACAGTCGCGCACCTTTACCCGCGCCCGCAGCGATCTCGTCGACGGCTTCCGCCGTCATGAGCTGTGGTTGCACCTGGGCTGGCAGGACATCAAGCAGCGCTACCGGCGTTCGGTGCTGGGGCCGTTCTGGATCACCATCGCGACCGGTACCACCGCCGTCGCGATGGGCGGCTTGTACTCCAAGCTGTTTCATCTCGAGCTGTCGGTGCATCTGCCGTACGTCACGCTGGGGCTGATCATCTGGAACCTGATCAACGCCGCCATCCTGGAAGGCGCCGACGTCTTCGTCGCCAACGAGGGTCTGATCAAGCAGTTGCCCACGCCGCTGAGCGTGCACGTCTACCGGCTGGTGTGGCGGCAGATGATCCTGTTCGCGCACAACATCGTCATCTACGTCGTCATCGCGATGATCTTCCCCAAACCCTGGTCGTGGGCCGACCTTTCGGTGCTCCCCGCGCTGGCGCTGATCGTGCTGAACTGCATCTGGGTGTCGCTGTGTTTCGGCATCCTGGCCACCCGCTACCGCGACATCGGCCCGTTGCTGTTTTCGATTGTGCAGCTGCTGTTCTTCATGACGCCGATCATCTGGAACGACGACACCCTGCGGCAACAGGGCGCCGGGCGCTGGTCGAAGATCGTCGAACTCAACCCCCTGCTGCACTACCTCGACATCGTGCGCGCCCCGCTGCTGGGCTCGCATCAGGAACTGCGGCACTGGGCCGTGGTGCTGGTGCTGACCGCCGTCGGCTGGCTGCTGGCCGCCTTCGCGATGCGCCAATATCGCGCCCGGGTGCCGTACTGGGTGTAGCGGTCGAGGTTATCCACGGCCCGGGATTCGCCGGGGGACGCAAACCTTGCGGTCCGACGCCGTTTGAGTGGCCGAGAATCTAGTGTCACCAGTTATGGCTGGCTCTGACGATCCGATGGCGGCTGTACGGGCATACATCGATGCTTTCAACGAGGGTGACGTGGCGGGAATGGCCACGGCGTGCGCCGACCCGATGCAGATTCTTGACGGAATGCCGCCCCACGTGTGGCAGGGACCGACTGCTGCCGAGGACTGGTACACGGACGCAATGGCGGAGGGCGAACACCTCGGGGTAACCGATTACCACATCGGACTGGGCGAGCCGAAGCATGTCGATGTCACCAGCGATTACGCGTACGTGTACGTTCCCGCCACCTTCGACTACAACCGCCAGGGCAAAGCAGTCAACCAAACCGACGCGGGCTTTACGGTGGCGCTCCGCAGGATCGAAGGGAACTGGCGGCTCACTGCTTGGGCGTGGTCGAAGGGCAATGTGTAGCGGCGATGGGGCCGCCGTTCTAGGTGGTGGCGGGGGCCCCGTCGTGGTGTCACACTGAAACGCCACCTGAGCAACCGGTCGAAAGGTCCACCGACGTGAGCAAAAAGGTCCCATCGGCAGCGGACGCCGCGCGGAACAACCTCGAAGCGGAGCTGGACCGGCTACGGCAACGGCGCGAGCGCCTCGAGGCCGAGGTCAAGAACGACCGCGGGATGGTGGGCGACCACGGTGACGCAGCCGAGGCGATCCAGCGCGCGGAGGAACTGGTGGTGCTCACCGACCGGATCTCCGAATTGGACCGGCGCCTACGGGCCGGGCCGTCGGACACCGACGCGTCGGAGACGCTGCCCGGCGGCACCGAGGTGACGCTGCGGTTCGCCGACGGTGAAGTGGTCACGATGCAGGTGATCTCCATCGTCGAGGAGACTCCCGTCGGCGGGGAGGGCGAGACGTTGACCGCGCGCAGTCCGCTGGC
This sequence comes from Mycobacterium sp. 1482292.6, assembly GCF_001672995.1. Taxonomy (NCBI): domain Bacteria; kingdom Bacillati; phylum Actinomycetota; class Actinomycetes; order Mycobacteriales; family Mycobacteriaceae; genus Mycobacterium; species Mycobacterium sp. 1482292.6. The sequence goes on from NZ_LZKV01000254.1 coordinate 58,639, forward strand.
CCAGGCCCTGGCCGGCCGCAAACCCGGCGACACGGTCACCTATTCGACGCCGCAGGGCGAGAACCAGGTCGAGTTGATCTCGGTCAAGCTGCCCCGCTGACGCTCGCCGGGAAAAGCCCGGCGGCCCCGTAGACTCCCCTCGATGGTTGCCCCGCTGCCCGATTCCGCGTCCGAGGACGTGCGCCCGGGCTTGCCCCTCACGACGCAGGTCATCCGGTTCGTCGTCACCGGTGGCCTGGCGGGAATCGTGGACTTCGGGCTCTACCTGCTGCTGTGGAAGGTCCTGGGCGTCCAGGTCGACCTGTCCAAGGCCACCAGCTTCATCGTCGGCACCATCACCGCCTACCTGATCAACCGCCGCTGGACCTTCCAGGCGAATCCCAGTACCGCCCGGTTCGTCGCCGTCATGGTTCTCTACGCCGTCACGTTCGCGGTCCAGGTCGGGCTCAACCACCTGTGCCTGGCGTTGCTGCACTACCGGGGGTGGGCGCCGCTGGTCGCATTCGTGATCGCCCAGGGCACCGCGACGGTGATCAACTTCGTGGTGCAGCGGGCCGTAATCTTCCGCATCCGCTGAGCCGCCATCGGCAGGCGGTACCCTCTTTGACGATGTCGAGCACCGATCCCGTGACCAAGCCCGCCCAGTTGATGGGCTTCGGGCGCACCGCGCCGTCGGTGGCCCAGGTGCTCTCCACCCGCGATCCCGAGGTGATCGCGAAGGCCGTGGCCCGGGTGGCCGACTCGGACGATCCCAAGGGCCGGGGCGTGATCGCCCGCGGCCTGGGCCGCTCCTACGGCGACAACGCCCAAAACGGCGGCGGCCTGGTGATCGACATGACCGCGCTCAACCGCATCCACTCGATCAGCGCCGACACCCAGCTGGTCGACGTCGACGCCGGGGTCAGCCTGGACCAGTTGATGAAGGCCGCGCTGCCGTTCGGGCTCTGGGTCCCGGTGCTGCCGGGAACCCGTCAGGTCACCGTCGGCGGCGCGATCGCCTGCGACATCCACGGCAAGAACCACCACAGCGCGGGCAGCTTCGGTAACCACGTCCGCTCGATGGACCTGCTCATGGCCGACGGCACCGTCCGCACCATCACCCCCGACGGCGAGGACGCGGACCTGTTCTGGGCGACCGTCGGAGGCAACGGCCTGACCGGGATCGTGCTGCGCGCCACCATCGCCATGACTCCGACGGAGACGGCATATTTCATCGCCGACGGCATCGCCACCAAGGACCTCGACGAGACGGTCGCCGTTCACCTCGACGGCAGCGAAGCCAACTACACCTACTCCAGCGCCTGGTTCGACCTGATCAGCCCGCCACCGAAGCTGGGCCGCGCCGCGGTCAGCCGGGGCAGCCTGGCCAAGCTGGACCAGCTACCCAAGAAGCTGGCCAAGAACCCGCTGAAATTCGATGCGCCGCAGCTGTTGACGGTGCCGGACGTGTTTCCCGTCAGCGCCATGAACAAGCTGTCGTTCATGGCGATCGGCGAGGTGTATTACCGGCTGGGCGGAACCTACAGCGGCAAGATCCAGAACCTGTCGCAGTTCTACCACATGCTTGACCTGGTCAGCGGCTGGAATAATGCTTACGGCCCAAGGGGTTTCGCCCAACACCAATTCCTGGTTCCGCCGGACGCGATGGACGAATTCAAGGCCATCATCCGCTGGATCCAGACCAGCGGGCACTACTCGGCGCTCAACGTGTTCAAGCTCTTCGGCCCGGGCAACCGCGCGCCGCTGAGTTTCCCGATGGCCGGCTGGAACGTCGCCATGGACTTCCCCAACAGGCCGGGGATCAATGAGTTCCTCAACGAACTCGACCGGCGCGTCCTGGAATTCGGCGGAAGGGTATACACCGCCAAGGATTCCCGGGTGAGCGCAGAAACCTTCCACGCCATGTATCCGCGCATCGACGAATGGATCGCGATACGCCGCAAGGCCGACCCCCTGCGGGTGTTCGCCTCCGACATGGCCCGACGTTTGGAGCTGCTGTAAATGGTGCTCGATGCCGTAGGTAATCCGCAGACCATCCTGCTGCTCGGCGGTACCTCCGAGATCGGCCTGGCCATCTGCGAACGCTACCTGCAGAACGCGCACGCGCGAATTGTCCTGGCTGCCATGCCCAATGATCCGGCCCGGGACGCCGCGGTGGCCCAGATGAAGGCCGCCGGTGCGCGCTCGGTCGAGCTGATCGACTTCGAGGCCACCGACCCCGACACCCACCCGAAGATGATCGAGGCGGCCTTCGCCAACGGAGATATAGACGTCGCGATCGTCGCCTTCGGCATTCTCGGTGACGCCGAGGAGTTGTGGCAGAACCAGCAGAAAGCGGTGCTGGCCGCCGAAATCAACTACACCGCAGCGGTTTCGGTGGGCGTGCTGCTCGGTGAGAAAATGCGCGCCCAGGGCTTCGGGCAGATCATCGCGATGAGCTCGGCCGCCGGTGAGCGGGTGCGGCGGTCCAACTTCGTCTACGGCTCCACCAAGGCCGGGTTGGACGGATTCTATTTGGGGCTCGGAGAGGCGTTGCGTGAGTACGGGGTTCGCGTGCTGGTGATCCGGCCCGGCCAGGTGCGTACCCGGATGAGCGCGCACGTCAAGGAAGCCCCGCTCACCGTCGATAAGGAATACGTCGCCAACCTCGCGGTGACTGCGGCCGCCAAAGGTAAGGAATTGGTTTGGGCACCAGCAGCATTCCGCTATGTGATGATGGTGTTGCGACACGTCCCGCGTCCCATCTTCCGCAAGCTTCCCATTTGATCATGCGCAACGCGCTGGCCACCCTCGGCCAGATGGCCTTGGCGGCGCTGGTCGCGGTAGCCGTCGCGGTGGTCTCGCTGATCGCCATCTCCCGGGTGCAATGGCCGGCGTTCCCGTCCTCCAACCAACTGCACGCCCTGACCACCGTCGGGCAGGTCGGCTGCCTGGCCGGGCTGGTCGCCGTCGGCTGGGCGTGGCGGCGCTGCAGCCGTCCCCGCGGCCGGCGGTTGACCCGGTTGGGTGGGCTGGTCTTCGTGTCGGCGTTCACCGTGGTGACGCTGGGCATGCCGCTGGGGGCGACCAAGCTGTACCTGTTCGGCATCTCCGTCGACCAGCAGTTCCGCACCGAGTACGTCACCCGGCTCGCCGACAGCCCCGCCCTGCGCGACATGACCTACCTCGGGCTGCCGCCGTATTACCCGCCGGGCTGGTTCTGGATCGGCGGGCGCGCCGCCGCGCTCGGCGGCACACCGGCGTGGGAGATCTTCAAGCCGTGGGCCATCACGTCGATCACCATCGCGGTCGCGGTCGCGCTGGTGCTGTGGTGGCGCCTGGTCCGGTTCGAATACGCGCTGATCGTCACCGCCGCGACGGCCGCGGTGACGCTGGCCTACGGCTCGCCCGAGCCGTACTCGGCGATGATCACCGTGCTGTTGCCGCCGATGCTGGTGCTGACCTGGTCGGGCCTGCGCGCCGGTGAGCGCGGGACTGGCCGCGCTCCTGACGCCGAGCGTGAAACTAACTGCACAGTCGATTCCGAGCGTGAAACTAACTTCACACTCGCGGCAGGGGTGCGCGCGGAGCCGGACGCGCCTGGTCGTGCGGGGTGGAGCGCGGTGATCGCCGCCGGGCTGTTTCTGGGCTGGACGGCCACCTGGTACACGCTGCTGTTCGGGTTCACCGCGTTCACGGTCGCACTGATGGCCCTGTGGCTGGCCGGCGTGCGCTGGCGGCGCAACCGGCACAGCGGCGGCGTCAAGGCCGCCCTCGATCCGCTGCGGCGGTTGGCCGTCATCGCCGGCATCGCCGTCGTGATCGCCTGCACCACCTGGTTGCCGTTCGTGTTGCGGGCGCTGCACAACCCGATCAGCAACACCGGCAGCGCCCAGCATTACCTGCCGGCCGACGGCGCGCAGCTGACGTTCCCGATGCTGCAGTTCACGCTGCTGGGCGTCGTCTGCCTGATCGGCACCCTGTGGCTGGTGGTGCGGGCCCGTTCGTCGGTGCGGGCGGGCGCCCTGGCCATCGGCGTGCTGGCGATCTATTTGTGGTCGCTGCTGTCGATGCTCACCACGCTGGCGCGCACCACCCTGTTGTCCTTCCGGCTGCAGCCGACCCTGAGCGTGCTGCTGGTCGCCGCCGGGGCCTTCGGCTTCGTCGAACTCGCCCAGGCGCTGGCCGCCGCGGGCCGCGACCGCGGCTGGGGCCGCGCCGTCTCCCCGGTGGCCGGCGTGATCGGGCTGGCCGCCGCGATCGCGTTCAGCCAGGACATCCCCGACGTGCTGCGGCCCGACCTCACCATCGCCTACACCGACACCGACGGTCAGGGCCAACGCGGGGACCGCCGCCCGCCCAGCGCCGAGAAGTTTTACGCCACAATCGATCACGCCATCACCCAGGTGACCGGCAAGCCGCGCGATCAGACCGTCGTGATGACCGCCGACTACAGCTTCCTGTCCTTCTACCCGTACTGGGGATTTCAGGGCCTCACCTCGCACTACGCCAACCCGCTCGCGCAGTTCGACCTGCGGGCCGCGCAGATCAACAAGTGGTCCAACCTCAAGACCGCCGACGAGCTGCTCCATGCCCTGGACACCTGCCCCTGGCCCCCGCCCACGGTTTTCCTCATGCGCCGCGGCGCCGCGGGCAACTACACGCTGCGGCTGGCCGAGGACGTCTACCCCAACCAGCCCAATGTGCGGCGCTACACCGTCGATCTGCGCGGCGCCCTGTTCGACAGCCCGCGTTTCGCCGTCCAGAGCGTCGGCCCGTTCGTGCTGGCCATCCGCAAGCCGGGGGCGTAACCGCTGATGAGCACCGACACCACGCCTCAAACGGGGCCTCAAACGGCCGAAGAACTAGCATCTAGCTCCGTGAACGACACGGGAGCGAATCACCGGATCGCCCGGCTGGTTGCCTCCGTCGCCGGGCTGCTCGGCGTGCTGCTGGCGATCGCCACCCCGCTGCTCCCGGTCAACCAGACCACCGCCCAACTGAACTGGCCGCAGAACGGCACCTTCGGCAGCGTCGACGCCCCGCTGATCGGCTACGTGGCCACCGATTTGAACATCACCGTCCCGTGTGACGCCGCCGCCGGACTGGCCGGACCCGGCAACGCCGGCAAGACGGTGTTGTTGTCGACGGTGCCCAAGCAGGCACCCAAGGCCGTCGACCGGGGCCTGCTGATCGTGCGCGCCAACAACGACCTGGTGCTGGTGGTGCGCAACGTCCCGGTGGTGACCGCTCCGCTGAGCGAGGTGCTCAGTCCGGCCTGCCAGCGATTGACCTTCACCGCGCACGCCGAGAAGGTCACGGCCGAATTCGTCGGACTCACGCAGGGACCCAACGCCGAGCATCCCGGCTCGCCGCTGCGCGGCGAGAAAAGCGGCTACGACTTCCGGCCGCAGATCGTCGGGGTCTTCACCGACCTGAGCGGACCGGCGCCGTCGGGCCTGCACTTCTCGGCGACCATCGACACCCGCTACAGCAGCAGCCCCACCCCGCTGAAGATGGCCGCGATGATCCTGGGGCTGGTGCTGACCGCCGCCGCCCTGGTCGCGCTGCACATCCTCGACACCGCAGACGGCACCCGGCACCGCCGCTTCCTGCCGGCCCGTTGGTGGTCGATCGGCGGGCTGGACGCGCTGGTGATCGGCGTGCTGGTGTGGTGGCATTTCGTCGGCGCCAACACGTCCGACGACGGCTACATCCTGACCATGGCACGGGTCTCCGAGCACGCCGGCTACATGGCCAACTACTACCGCTGGTTCGGCACGCCCGAAGCGCCGTTCGGCTGGTACTACGACCTGCTGGCGCTGTGGGCCCACGTGAGCACCACCAGCGTCTGGATGCGGTTGCCCACCCTGGTGATGGCGCTGACGTGCTGGTGGGTGATCAGCCGCGAGGTCATGCCCCGGCTGGGTCATGCCGTCAAACAGAACCGGGCCGCGGCCTGGACCGCCGCGGGCATGTTCCTGGCCGTCTGGCTGCCGCTCGACAACGGCCTGCGGCCCGAGCCGATCATCGCCCTGGGCATCCTGCTGACCTGGTGCTCGGTGGAACGCGCGGTGGCCACCAGCCGGCTGCTGCCGGTGGCGATCGCCTGCATCATCGGCGCGCTGACCCTGTTCTCCGGGCCGACGGGCATCGCCTCGATCGGCGCGCTGCTGGTCGCGATCGGGCCGCTGCGGACCATCCTGCATCGCCGCTCCACGCGGTTCGGTGCGCTGCCGCTGATAGCCCCGCTGCTGGCCGCCGCCACCGTCACCGCGATCCTGATCTTCCGCGACCAGACCCTGACCGGCGAGATCCAGGCCAGCATGCTCAAGCGGGCCGTCGGCCCCAGCCTGAGTTGGTTCGACGAACACATTCGCTACGAGCGGCTGTTCATGGCCAGCCCGGACGGGTCGGTCGCCCGCCGCTTCGCCGTGCTGGCGCTGGTTCTCGCGCTCGGCGTCACGGTGGCAATGTCGTTGCGCAAGGGCCGGATTCCGGGCACGGCCGCCGGGCCGAGCCGGCGCATCGTCGGCATCACCATCATCTCCTTCGCCGCGATGATGTTCACCCCCACCAAATGGACCCACCACTTCGGGGTGTTCGCCGGGCTGGCCGGACCGCTGGGCGCGCTGGCCGCGGTCGCGGTGACCGCGGTGGCGATGCGGTCGCGGCGCAACCGGACCGTGTACGCCGCGGTGGTGCTGTTCCTGGTGGCGTTGTCGTTCGCCAGCGTCAACGGCTGGTGGTACGTCTCGAATTTCGGCGTGCCCTGGTCCAACGAGTTCCCGGCCTGGCACTACGCCTTCGCCACCGCGCTGCTCGGGTTGACCGCGGCGGTGCTGCTGCTGGCCGCCTGGTTCCACTTCGTCGCCCCGGACAACGGGCCGCCCAGAACCCGGCTGGGCGCCCGAGTGGCCGGAATCATCCAGTCCCCCTTGGCAATTGCCACATGGGTCCTGGTGGTGTTCGAGGTGGCCTCGCTGACCCTGGCGATGACCGACCAGTATCCGGCGTGGTCGGTCGGTCGCTCCAATCTGCAAGCGCTGACCGGGAAGTCGTGCGGACTGGCCGAGGACGTGCTGGTGGAGCAGGAGCCCAACGCCGGCATGCTGGCGCCGGTGAACGCTTCGGTCGCCGACGCATTGGGCGCCGGCCTGTCGGAAGGCTTCACGCCCAACGGAATTCCCGCCGACGTGCGCGCGGACCCGGTGATGGAACGGCCGGGTGACCGCAGCTTCGTCAACGACGAGGAGAAGACCGGCAGCAACCAGGCCGGCACCGAGGGCGGCACCACCCCGGCACCGGGCATCAACGGCTCGTCGGCCCAGCTGCCCTTCAACCTCGATCCCGCCCGCACGCCGGTGCTCGGCAGCTGGCGCTCGGGCATCCAGATTCCCGCGCACCTGCGGTCCAGCTGGTATCGACTGCCGGCGCGCGACAACGCGCGCCCGCTGCTGGTGGTGAGCGCCGCCGGGCGCTTCGACCCCCGCGAGGTCCAGGTGCAGTGGGCCACCGACGATCAGGCGGCCGGCGGACACCCCGGCGGTTCGTTCCAATTCGCCGACGTGGGGGCGTCGCCGGCCTGGCGCAACCTGCGGTTGCCACTGTCGGCGATCCCGAGCTCGGCCACCCAGATCCGGCTGGTCGCCGACGACGAGGACTTGGCCCCCCAGCACTGGATCGCGCTGACCCCGCCCAGGATTCCGCAGCTGCGCACGCTGCAGGACGTGGTGGGCTCCGCCGACCCGGTGTTCCTCGACTGGCTCGTCGGGCTCGCCTTCCCGTGCCAGCGACCGTTCGGTCACCAGAACGGCGTCGACGAGACGCCGAGATGGCGCATCCTGCCCGACCGATTCGGCGCCGAGGCCAACTCGCCGGTGATGGACAACAACGGCGGCGGCCCGCTGGGGGTGACCGAGCTGTTGGTCAAGGCGACCACGATGGCCACCTACCTCAAGGACGACTGGTCTCGCGACTGGGGTTCGCTGCAGCGGCTGACGCCCTACTACCCGGACGCGCAGCCCGCCCACCTGCTGCTGGGGACGGCCACCCGCAGCGGCCTGTGGGGCCCGGCACCGCTGCGTAAAACCTAGGCGCACGGCGCTTTTCTCGAGGGCTTCGCCGCACGGGTGCGACGGCCCGCGCGGGCCGACCCTTGCCGTCCGCCGTCGGTAAGCCTAGGCTTACGGTTCGTGGTCACTTACCAAACGGGTGACGTCTGGCTGGCGCTGGCGGATGGGACGCGGCGGGCCATCGTGGAGCGTCTTGCCCACGGCCCGTCGGCGGTCGGCGAGTTGGCCCGCGACCTGCCGGTCAGCAGACCGGCGGTGTCCCAGCATCTCAAGGTGCTCAAGTCCGCCGGGCTGGTGCGCGACCGCGCCGCGGGCACCCGCCGCGTCTATCAGCTCGATCCGGCCGGCCTGCAAGCGCTGCGCGCCGATCTTGACCGGTTCTGGACCCAGGCGCTGGCCGGCTACGCGCAGACCATCGACGAGATGAACGAGGGAGCAACATGACCCAGCGGATTGGAAACGTCAACCACCACGTCGTCGTCAACGCCCCCATCGAGCGCGCGTTCGCCGTCTTCACCGAGCAGTTCGGCGCGTTCAAGCCGCGCGAGCACAACCTGTTGGCGGTCCCGATCGCCGAGACGGTGTTCGAACCCCAAGTGGGCGGCCATATTTACGACCGAGGCGTCGACGGCAGCGTGTGCCGATGGGCGCGGATCCTGGTCTACGAGCCGCCACACCGCGTGGTGTTCAGCTGGGACATCGGTCCGACATGGCAGCTGGAAACCGACCCGGCCAAGACGAGCGAGGTCGACGTCCGCTTCACCGCCGAGTCCGGTGAACGCACCCGGGTCGACCTCGTACACCGCCACCTGGACCGGCACGGGCCGGGCTGGGAGTCCGTCGCCGACGGCGTCGACGGCGACGCGGGTTGGCCGTTGTACCTCGGCCGGTACCGGGAGTTGATCGTCGGCGGTGATCCGCGATGAGCGCCGACCTGATGACCATGGCCCGCGCCGAGCGGGCCGACCTCGCCGAATTCCTGGCCACCCTGGCGCCGCAAGACTGGCAGGCGCCCACCCTGTGCACCCGCTGGAGCGTCAAAGACGTTGTCGCGCATGTGATCAGCTACGAGGAGCTGGGCGCGCTGGGGTTGCTGAAACGGTTCGCCAAGGGCGCGATCGTGCGGGCGAACCAGGTGGGTGTCGACGAATTCGCGGCCCTGACCCCGCAACAGCTGCTGGAATTCCTGCGCGGCCACCTCCAACCGCGGGGACTGACAGCGGGTTTCGGCGGGATGATCGCGCTCGTCGACGGCACCATCCATCACCAGGACATCCGCCGCGCGCTCGACCGGCCGCGGCAGGTGCCGCCCGATCGGCTCGAGCGGATCCTTCCGCTGGTGCCCGGCAATCCCCGGCTCGGCGCCGGACGCAGGATCCGGGGCCTGCGCCTGCGCGCCACCGACGTCGAGTGGACGCACGGCGACGGGCCCGAGGTGACCGGCCCCGGCGAGGCGCTCCTGCTGGCCATGACCGGGCGTCCGGCCGCCCTGGCCGACCTGGACGGTCCGGGGCTGGCCACGCTGGCGGGCCGAGTCCGCGGATAGCGTCCCCGGTGCCCGCGCGGCCCCGCGTCCTCATCGGACAAAGCAGCGTCGCTTACGATCGAGCCTCGTGCCCCACGACGGTAAAGAGCGATCGCAGCGGATCCCCCGGTCGGTGGCCGCCATCGCGGGAATCGTGGGCCTGCTGCTGTGCCTGTCCGTCCCGCTGCTTCCGGTGCGGCAGACCACCGCAACGGTCCTGTGGCCACAGGGCAGCACGGACGGGCACGTCAGCCAGATCACCGCGCCGCTGGTGTCCGGGGCGCCCCGCGCGCTGGACATCTCCATTCCCTGCCCGGACATCGCCACCCTGCCCGCCGGTGGCGGCCTGGTCGTCGCGACGCTGCCGCCGGGTGGCATGGACGCCGGGAAGAACGGGCTGTTCGTGCGGGCGAACACGGACGTCGTCGTCGTCGCGTTCCGCGACACCGTGGCCGCGGTCGCGCAACGATCGGCCGTCGCCGCCGGCGGCTGCAGCGTGCTGCACGTCTGGGCCGACGCCGGCGCGACCGGCGCGGACTTCGTCGGCATACCGGGCGCCTCGGGGATCCTGTCGCCCGAAAAGAAACCCCAGGTGGGCGGCGTCTTCACCGACTTGAAGGTGCCCGCGGGGCCGGGGCTGTCGGCCCGCATCGACATCGACACCCGCTTCATCACCGCGCCCACCGTCCTCAAGGAAATCGTGATGGCCCTGGGCGCCCTGGCGGTGCTGACGGCCATCATCGCGCTCGCGGTGCTGGATCAGCGCAGCCGGGGCGGCAGCACCCTGCTCAACTGGCGCTCCCCGATCGCCTGGCTCTCCCGGTATCGCCCCGGCACGCACCTTGCCAACTGGCGGCGGGTGGGCATCGCGACGTGGATCGCCGACGCCGGGGTCATCGCCACGCTGCTGTTGTGGCACATCATCGGCGCCACGTCGTCGGACGACGGCTACAACCTGGCCATCGCGCGGGTCGCCCCCGGCGCCGGTTACATCGCCGACTACTACCGCTACTTCGGCACCACCGACGCTCCCTTCGACTGGTACCTGAGCCTGCTGGCCAAGATGGGCTCCGTCAGCACGGCCGGCGTGTGGATGCGACTGCCCGCCACGCTGGCCGCGATCGGCTGCTGGCTGATCATCAGCCACTGGGTGCTGCGCCGGCTCGGACCCGGCCGCGGCGGCCTGGCGGCCAACCGGGTCGCGGTGTTCACCGCGGGCGCGGTCTTCGTGGCGGCGTGGCTGCCGTTCAACAACGGACTGCGGCCCGAACCGCTGATCGCCCTCGGCGTGCTGGTCACCTGGATGCTGGTGGAACGGGCGATCGCGCTGCGTCGGTTGGCCCCGGCGGCGGTGGCCATCATCGTGGCGCTGCTGAGCGCGACGCTGGCACCGCAGGGCCTGATCGCCGTCGCCGCGCTGCTGACCGGGGCGCGCGCCGTCGCCCAGACGATCCGGCGCCGCCGGCAAAGCGACGGCCTGCTCGCACCGCTGGCCGTGCTGGCGGCCTCGGCGTCGCTGATCCTCGTGGTGGTCTTCCGCAGTCAGACGCTGGCCACGGTCGGGGAATCGGCCCGCATCAAGTACAAGGTCGGCCCGACCATCGCCTGGTACCAGGATTGGCTGCGCTACTACTTCCTCACGGTGGAATCGAACCCCGACGGGTCGATGGCCCGGCGATTCGCGGTGCTGGTGCTGCTGCTGTGCATGTTCGGCATGCTGGTCACCCTGCTGCGCCGCGGCCGGATTCCGGGTGTGGCCAGCGGGCCGGCCTGGCGGTTGATCGGCACATGCGCCTTCGGCCTGTTGTTGCTGACGTTCACCCCGACGAAGTGGGCGGTCCAGTTCGGTGCGTTCGCCGGGCTGGCCGGGGCGCTGGGCGCGGTGACCGCGTTCGCCCTGGCCCGGATCGGCCTGCACAACCGCCGCAACCTGACCCTGTACGTGACCGCCCTGCTGTTCGTGCTGGCGGTGGCGACCTCCGGCATCAACGGCTGGTTCTACGTCGGCAACTACGGGGTGCCGTGGTACGACATCCAGCCGGTCGTGGCCAGCCACCCGGTGACGTCGATGTTTTTGGCGCTGTCGATCGCGACCGGCCTGCTGGCCGCCTGGCAGCACTTCCGGATGGACTACGCCGGGCACACCGAGGTCAAGGACAACCGGCGCAACCGGGTGCTGGCGTCGACGCCGCTGCTGGTGGTCGCAACCATCATGGTCGTCGGCGAAGTCGCGTCGCTGACCAAGGGCGCGGTGTTCCGCTATCCGCTCTACACCACCGGCAAGGCGAACCTCGCCGCGATCAGCTCGGGGCTGTCGAAGACCAGCTGCGCCATGGCCGACGACGTGCTGGCCGAGCCCGACCCCAACGCCGGCATGCTGCAGCCGGCGCCCGGGCAGACGTTCGGGCCGGACGGCCCGCTGGGCGGTGTCAACCCGGTCGGCTTCAAACCCGACGGCGTGGGCGACGACCTGAGGTCGTATCCGGTGGTGACCAAGCCGGGCGTGGTGAATTCCACCGGGTCACCGAACAAACCCAATGCCACCATGACCGACTCCGCGGGCACCGCCGGCGGGAAAGGACCGGTCGGGGTGAACGGGTCGCATGCCGCGCTGCCGTTCGGCCTGGACCCGGCCCGCACGCCGGTGATGGGCAGCTACGGCGAGAACTCGCTGGCCGCCACCGCGACCTCGGCCTGGTACCAGCTGCCGCCGCGTAGCCCGGACCGGCCGATCGTGGTGGTGACGGCGGCCGGTGCCATCTGGTCGTACAAGGAGGACGGCACCTTCACCTATGGGCAGCAGCTCAAACTGCAGTGGGGCGTCGCCCGTCCCGACGGCACCACCCAGCCGCTGGCACAGGTGTATCCGATCGACATCGGGCCGGAGCCGGCGTGGCGCAACCTGCGGTTCCCGCTCACCTGGGCGCCACCGGAGGCCAACGTGGCCCGCATCGTCGCCTACGACCCCAACCTGAGCTCGGACCAGTGGTTCGCGATCACGCCGCCGCGCGTCCCGGTGCTGCAGACCCTGCAGCAGTTGATGGGGTCGCGGACCCCCGTGCTGATGGACATCGCCACGGCTGCGAACTTCCCGTGCCAGCGGCCGTTCTCCGAACACCTTGGCGTTGCCGAACTACCGGCATACCGCATCCTGCCCGACCACAAACAGACGGCGGCGTCGTCGAACGGGTGGGAGGCCAGCGAGGACGGGGGTCCGTTCCTGATCACTCAGGCGATGCTTCGTACCTCGACGATCGCGACGTACCTGCGGGGTGACTGGCATCGCGACTGGGGATCCGTGGAGCAGTACTTCCGGTTGGTGCCGGCTGATCAGGCGCCGGACGCCACAATCGAACAGGGTGTGATGACAGTGCACGGGTGGAGCCGGCAGGGACCGATTCGGGCGCTGCCATGAGCGATCGCAAGGGCGGCGAAGCCGGGCGCCGGGGGCACCTCCCGCTTGCGGGGGACGGGTCGCGAACCGACCAGCAAATGAGTGTCACGACCGTCGACAAGCGCGAGCGCGAAGCGTTGTCCCGCCAGGACGTGCGGGTGACGCGCTGGGTCGCGACGGTCGCCGGGCTGATCGGTTTCATCCTGTCGATCGCCACCCCGCTGTTGCCCGTCGTGCAGACCACCGCGACGCTGAACTGGCCGCAGAACGGCCAGCTGAACAGCGTTACCGCGCCGCTGATTTCGCTCACCCCGGTCGACGTGAAGGTAACCGTGCCGTGCTCGGTGGTGCGCGGCCTGCCACCGGAGGGCGGCGTCGTGCTCAGCACGGCGCCCAAGAAGGGCAAGGACGCCGCGCTCAACGCGTTGTTCGTGGTGGTCAACGGCAAGCGCGTCGACGTCACCGACCGCAACGTGGTGATCGCCAGCGCGGCCCGCGATCAGGTGGAGTCGGCACAGTGTCAGCGCATCGAGATCACCTCGACGAAGGCGGGCGCGTTCGCCACGTTCGTCGGGCTGACCGATCCGGCGGGCAAGCCGCTCGGCGGCGGCTTCCCCGACCCGAACCTGCGGCCACAGATCGTCGGGGTGTTCACCGACCTGAGCGGGCCGGCCCCGGCCGGTCTGCAGCTCTCGGCGACCATCGACACCCGGTTCTCCACCACCCCAACGACTTTGAAGCTGGCCGCGATGGTGCTGGCCATCGTGTCCACCATCGTCGCCCTGATCGCCTTGTGGCGCCTCGATCAGCTGGACGGTCACCGGATGCGCCGGCTCATTCCGGCGAACTGGCGCACGTTCACCCTGGCCGACGTCACGGTGATCTCCGGCTTCGTGCTGTGGCACGTGATCGGGGCGAACTCGTCGGACGACGGCTACATCCTGGGCATGGCCCGGGTGGCCGATCGCGCCGGCTACATGTCGAACTACTTCCGCTGGTTCGGTAGCCCCGAGGACCCCTTCGGCTGGTACTACAACCTGCTGGCACTGATGACCCACGTCACCGACGCCAGCCTGTGGATGCGGTTGCCGGACCTGATCGCGGGGATCGTGTGCTGGCTGCTGCTCTCGCGGGAGGTGCTACCCCGGCTCGGCCCTGCGGTGGCCGCCAGCAAGGCGGCGAACTGGGCGGCGGGCATGGTCCTGCTGACGGCCTGGATGCCGTTCGACAACGGCCTGCGGCCCGAACCGATCATCGCCGTCGGTTCGCTGATCACCTACGTGCTGATCGAGCGCTCCATGCGCTACAGCCGGCTCACCCCCGCCGCGCTGGCCGTCATCACCGCGGCCTTCACCCTGGGCGTCCAGCCCACCGGGTTGATCGCGGTGGCAGCGCTGGTCGCCGGTGGCCGCCCGATCCTGCGGATTCTGGTGAAACGCCATCGCCTGGTCGGCACCTGGCCGCTGGTCGCGCCGATGCTGGCCGCCGGCACGGTCATCCTGACGGTGGTGTTCGCCGATCAGACGCTGTCAACGGTGTTGGAAGCCACCAGGATTCGCACCTCGATCGGCCCCAGCCAGGCCTGGTACACCGAGAACCTGCGCTACTACTACCTGATCCTGCCGACCGTCGACGGCTCGCTGTCGCGCCGCTTCGGCTTCCTGATCGCCGCGCTGTGCCTCTTCACCGCGGTCTTTATCATGTTGCGGCGCAAGCGAATCCCCGGTGTTGCGCGCGGGCCGGCCTGGCGGCTGATGGGCGTCATCTTCGGCACCATGTTCTTTCTGATGTTCACCCCCACCAAGTGGGTGCACCACTTCGGGCTGTTCGCCGCGGTGGGTGCGGCGATGGCCGCGCTGACGACGGTGCTGGTGTCGCACGAGAGCTTGCGCTGGTCGCGTAACCGCATGGCCTTCCTGGCGGCGCTACTGTTCGTGCTGGCCCTGTGTTTCGCCACCACCAACGGCTGGTGGTACGTGTCGAGCTTCGGCGTCCCGTTCAACAACGTGATGCCGCGGATCCACGGAATCAGCATCAGCACCGTCTTTTTCGCGCTGTTCGTGATCGTCGCGCTCTACGCGGCGTACCTGCACTTCGCGCCCAGGGACCGCGGCGAAGGACGGCTGGCGCGGGCGCTGACCGCCGCGCCCATCCCCCTCGCGGCCGGCTTCATGGCGTTCGTCTTCATCGCCTCGATGGTGGCCGGGATCGTGCGCCAGTACCCCACCTACTCCAACGCCTGGGACAACCTGCGGGAGTTCAGCGGCGGCTGCGGGCTGGCCGACGACGTGCTCGTCGAGCCCGACAGCAATGCCGGCTTCATGGCGCCTTTCAAAACAGGAGAGCCGGACAATTACGGCCCGCTCGGGCCGTTGGGTGGCGTCAGCCCAACGGGATTCACGCCCAACGGCGTACCGGACCGCACCCTGGCCGAGTCGATCAAGGAGACGGAGGTGCCGCAGCCCGGCACCGACTACGACTGGGACGCGCCGACCAAGCTGAAGGCCCCGGGGGTCAACGGCTCGACGGTGCCGCTGCCGTATGGCCTCGACCCCGGCCGGGTGCCGCTGGCCGGCAGCTACACCACCGGCGCGCAGCAGCAGAGCCGGCTCACCTCGGCGTGGTACCAGCTGCCGAAGCCGGATGACGGACACCCGCTGGTGGTGGTGACCGCCGCGGGCACCATCGCCGGCAACAGCATCCTGCACGGCCACACCAGCGGCCAGACCGTGGAACTGGAATTCGGCAGGCCCGGCAATGGCGGCGCGGTGCAGCCGGCCGGCCGGCTGGTGCCCTACGACCTGTACGGCGAGCAGCCGAAGGTGTGGCGGAACCTGCGCTTCGCGCGTTCGGCGATGCCCGCCGACGCGGTCGCGGTTCGGGTGGTTGCCGAGGACCTGTCTCTGACACCGGACGACTGGATCGCGCTGACTCCGCCACGGGTGCCTGAGCTGCGGTCGTTGCAGGAGTACGTCGGCTCCAAGCGGCCGGTGCTGATGGACTGGGCGGTGGGACTGGCGTTCCCGTGCCAGCAGCCGATGCTGCACTCCAACGGCGTCACCGACATCCCGGAGTTCCGCATCACCCCGGACTACAACGCCAAGAAGCAGGACACCGACACCTGGCAGGACGGCGTCAACGGCGGCCTGCTGGGCATCACCGACCTGTTGCTGCGGGCCCACGTGATGTCGACATACCTGTCCCATGACTGGGGCCGCGACTGGGGATCGCTGCGCAAGTTCGACACCATCGCCGACGCCCACCCGGCGCAGCTCGACCTGGGCACCGCCACCCGCACCGGATGGTGGTCACCCGGGCCGATCCGCATCAAGCCCTAGGGGAACGCCGAAAACACGGCGCCGAAATGGTTTTGCGCGTGGTTATTCGGCGTGGAATAGCGCAATGAATTAACGCCCGGGTAATTACCGGGCAAAGGTTTAATACCGCCAATCTCGGGTGAATACTCATTCCGCTGTGATCCAGTTCACACCGCGGAGCGAGGTGGCCGAATGCACACACTGACACGCCTGGGAACCTGCGCGGCCGCGGCCACCGCGGTCATCACCCCCGCCGCGGCTTCGGCCGTCGGCACCGCGTCCGCCGAGGGCGGCGGCACGACCGTCGTTTTCGACACGTATCTGCGGCGATGCGACTTCAGCAAGATCAGCATCGCCCCCAAAGTACCCGGCCCGATGCTCGGCACCGGTTCGGCCATCGTCCGCACCAGCGGATCCAGGGCGGTCGCCGAGGTGCACCTGGTCGACGCGCCCGAACCGGGCGCGCAATTCGACGTCGGCCTCATCGAAGAACCCCGTCCGTCCTCATCGACCTGCGGCCCCGGTGACCCGGGAACCGCATTTACCAGCATGGTCACCGACGGGGCAGGAAACGCAACGGCGACCGTTGCTGACACCATTCGGCCGGGCACGACCGGCGTGTGGGTGATTATCGAGCGGCCTAATGCGAACTCCCAGAACCCGGCGGAGTTCTATACGTCCGAGTTCGTGGTGCCGGTGCGGTCCTAGCCGCCGCGCGCCCGCGCGGTGGCGCCGGGCGAGCGGGTGAAGCGGGGACTTCCGGCCCTATTTTGACGTTTGAGTCAAATGTTGCGATGGGAGTATCCGAGGAAATCTGGGGAGGGAGCGGTGTCGGCGTCGCACAGGGACACAAGCCAGCAGCGAATCGCCGCGGCCGATGATGCCACCGGCGACATGGGTTCCTTGCTGCGCGCCGACGCCCGCGACGACGTCGACATGTCATCGGCCGTCGCCGAGGCGGCGGCGGACTTGGACCGCGGTTCGGCCATGCTCGTCGTGAAGCGGGGCCCCAACGTCGGGGCGAGATTCGTGTTGAACCAGCCGGTCATGAACGCGGGCCGGCATCCGGCCAGCGACATCTTTCTCGACGACATCACGGTCAGCCGCAGGCACGCCGAATTCCACTCCGAGAACGGCGAATTCCGCGTCGTCGATCTCGGCAGCCTCAACGGCACCTACCTCAACCGTGCCGCCGTCGACTCCGCGGTGCTGACCAACGGCGACGTGCTCCAGGTCGGCAACTTCAGGCTGATCTTCCTCACCGCCCAGCCGACGTAACAGCGACGAGGGGATTCGTGACCGCTGACCCCGGGCACAGTGCCGACGTCATCCGGGTACGCATCGGCGAATTCAGTTCCGGCCGAATCATTTCCGTGCGGTTCGGCACCAGTGGCCGGATCATATTGACCCGAATCGCCCGCGGCGCCCGCTTGCGGGCTACTGCCTGACGACCGGCCCGGCGCGTAGCGTCTGACCCATGAGCGACTACGCCCTAGAGGCGGTGGACCGGCTGCCGTTTTCCACCGACGAGAAATCGCAGCGCTACGCGACGGAGAATTACGGCGGCGCGGTGGGACTCAACTGGTACCTCACCGATCCCACGCTGCAGTTCACCATGGCCTACTACCTCGAGCCGGACGAACTCGCGCTGGCCGAACGCCATTTGACCCGCATCGGGGAGCTGATGGGCGGGCCGGTGGCGCGCTGGGCCGAGGAGACGGATCGCAACCCCCCGCGGCTGCAGCGCTACGACCGGTGGGGTCATGACATCAGCGAGGTGGTCATGCCGGCCTCCTTCACGCAATCCAAGCGGGCGGTCCTGGACGCCCAGCGGGCGCTGCGCACCGAAGCGCGCGAGGCGAAGATGAGCTCGTCGCTAACCATGTTCGCCTCGAATTACCTGCTGAACCAAGCCGATATCGGCATGGGCTGCGCGCTGGGCACCGGCGGCGGCATGGTCCAGTCGCTGGTGGCCGCCTACGCGCCGCCCGACGTGGCCGAGCACGTGGCGGCCAAATTCGCCTCCGGCGAGTGGGCCGGCGAGACGGCGCAGCTGCTGACCGAACGCACCGGCGGCTCCGATCTGGGCGCGCTGGAGACCACCGCCCGGCGCGTCGGTGACGCGTGGTTGTTGAACGGCTTCAAGTGGTTCGCGTCCAACTGCGCCGGGCAGGCGTTCGTCGTCTTGGCGAAACCCGAAGGCGCACCGGATTCTTCGCGCGGCGTCGCCAACTTCCTGGTGCTGCGCACCCGCCGCGACGGATCCCGCAACGGCGTGCGGGTGCGACGGCTGAAGGACAAGCTGGGCACCCGCTCGGTGGCCTCCGGCGAGGTCGAATTCGTCGACGCCGAAGCGTTTTTGCTGTCCGGCGAGCCCACCGACGCCGCTGGGCCGTCCGACGGCAAGGGCCTGGGACGCATGATGGAGCTGACCAACGCCGCGCGCCTGGGCATCGCGTTGTTCGCGCTCGGTAACGCGCGGCGCGCCCTGGTGGAATCGCTGTGTTACGCCCGGCAACGCCGGGCGTTCGGCGGCGCGCTGATCGACAAGCCACTGATGCGGCGCAAGCTCGCCGAGCTGATCGTCGACGTCGAGGCGGCGCAGGCGCTGGTGTTCGACGGTACCGGCGCCACCAACCATCGTCAGCCGCGCAGCATGCGGCAGCGCATCGCCGTGCCGGTCACCAAGCTCAGGGTGTGCCGGCTGGGGATCACCGCGGCCTCGGACGCGATTGAAATCCACGGCGGCAACGGCTATATCGAGACCTGGCCGGTGGCGCGGCTGCTGCGCGACGCGCAAGTGAACACCATCTGGGAGGGGCCGGACAACATTCTGTGTCTGGACGTGCGGCGCGGGATCGAGCAGAGCCGCGCGCACGAGACGCTGCTGGCGCGGCTGCGCGACGCGGTGTCGGTCGCCGACGATGGCGAAACCACCCGGCTGGTCGCCGGGCGGATCGAGGACCTGGACGCGGCGATCACCGCCTGGACCAAACTCGACAGGCAGACGGCCGAGGCCCGGCTGTTCCCGCTGGCCCAATTCATGGGCGACGTCTATGCCGGCGCCCTGCTGATCGAGCAGGCCGCGTGGGAGCGCGCGACCCGGGGCGGTGAGCGCAAGGCGCTCGTCGCGGGTCTGTACGCGCAGCGCTATCTCGCCGATCGCGGGGCGCTGCGCGGCATCGACGCCGACTCCGACGAGGCGCTGGAGCGCTTCGACGAACTGGTTGACGGCGCATTCGCCGCCGAGCAGACATAAAAGCACGCGAAAACGCCTCAAAATGAGCGTTTTTGGGTGCTTTTGCGTCTGCTCGCGTTGAGGCTCGAGGCCTAGATCGGGATGAGCCCGTGCTTACGGGCCGTGCGGAACCATAATTGCTTGTCCCGCAACAGTTTCATTGACTTGCGCAGCAGCAGCCGGGTCTCGTGCGGGTCGATGACCGCGTCGATGAATCCGCGTTCGGCGGCGGTCCAGGGGATCGCCATGTTGAGGTTGTAGCCCTCGATGAAGTCCTTCTTGATCTGCTGCGCCTCGGGGGTGGTGGGATCGGGGAACCGCTTCATCAGCAGCTGCGCGGCCCCCTCGGCGCCGATCACCGCGATGCGCGCGGTCGGCCAGGCGAAGTTGAAGTCCGCGGTCAGCTGCCGGGATCCCATCACGGCGTAGGCGCCACCGTACGACTTGCGGACCGTGATGGTCACCTTCGGCACGTCGGCCTCCACGACCGAGTACAGGAACCGGCCGCCGCGCTTGATGATGCCGTTCTTCTCCTGCTCGGCACCGGGCAGGAAGCCGGGCGTGTCCACCACGAACACCAGCGGGATGTTGAACGCGTCGCAGAACCGGATGAACCGCGCCGCCTTGTCGGAGGCCTCGTTGTCGATCGACCCGGACAGGTACATGGGCTGGTTGGCGATCACGCCGACCGGGCGCCCGTCGATCCGGGCGAACCCGGTGATGATGGCCGGCCCGTGCTGCGCGGCGACGTCGAGGAAGTCGCCGTCGTCGAAGATCCGCAGCAGGATCTCGTGCATGTCGTAGGCCATGTTGTCCGAGTCCGGCACGATCGAGTCGAGCTCGAGATCGGTCGGGGTGGTCTCCGGCTCGAGGCCGGGGTTGACGATCGGGGGCTCGCTGACGGCGCTCGACGGCAGGAACGACAGGAAGTCGCGGACGTACTGGAACGCCTCGGCCTCGGAGTTCACCACCTGGTGGATGTTGCCGTTGCGGGCCTGCGCATCCGAGCCGCCGAGCTCGTCGAGGGTGACGTCCTCACCGGTGACCTCCCGGATGACGTCGGGCCCGGTGACGAAGAAGTACCCCTGGTCACGCACCGAGACCAGCAGGTCGTCCTGGATCGGCGAATACACCGCTCCCCCAGCGCATTTGCCGAAGATCAGCGAGATCTGCGGCACCAGACCGCTCAAAGCCTCGTGGCGGCGGCCCAGCTCGGCGTACCACGCCAGCGAGGTGACGGCGTCTTGGATGCGGGCGCCGCCCGAGTCCTGGATGCCGATGATCGGGCAGCCGACCATCGCGCACCACTCCATCAGGCGGGCGACCTTGCGGCCGAACATCTCGCCGACGGTGCCCTGGAACACGGTCTGGTCGTGGGAGAACACCCCGACCGGCCGGCCGTCGATCATGGCGTGGCCGGTGACGCAGCCGTCGCCGTAGAGCGCGTTCGGGTCGTTGGGCGTCTTGGCCAACGCCCCGGTCTCGAGGAAGGTGCCGGGATCGACCAGCGCGTGCACCCGGGCGCGGGCGCTGGGGATGCCCTTCTTGTCGCGCTTGGCGACGGCCTTCTCACCGCCCGGCTCTTTGGCCAATTCCAAGCGACGGTAGAGCTCGGCCAGCTTCTCGGCGGTGGTGTGCTGAATGGGAGCCGGCGCCATCTCCGTCACTATTTGCCTACCTCACTCGTCTGACTGGTTTCGGCCTCCACCTTATTCAGCACGTCGGAGAGGTGAGCACCGACCTTGCCGATGATCGGTTCGTCGATGGCCTGGATGTGCTCGCCGCCGATCGGCACCACCTCGAGGTCGGCCACGTACTCGCCCCAGCCGCCGTCGGGCTGGCGGATCGCATATCGCGGCTCGAACTCGATGACGTCGTCGTGGTAGCGGTCGGCCATGTACAGGGTGACGTGGCCGTCGTACGGCTCGATCTGGACGGTCTCGAGCGCCCGGTTGTCCAGGTAGGACGTCCGCTGGTGCTCGACGATGCCGCCGGGGATCTGCACACCGCTCTGCTGGACGATGTCCAGCACGAACTTGACCTGGCCCTCGTCGTCGAGCTCCTCGAGCTGCTCGTAGGGGATCGCCGGAATCTCGACGTTGAAGGTGCGCTCGGCGAACTTCGCGTACCGGTCCCAGCGCTTGCGGGTCTCCTCCTGCGTCTGGGGGATCTCCTCGCCGGCGCGCACGGTGTCGATCATCCCGACGAAGCGCACGTCCTCGCCCGCGCGCTTCAGACCGATCGCGCACGCGTAGGCCAGCGCGCCGCCGAGCGACCACCCGGCCAGGATGAACGGCTTGCCCGCGTTCATCTCCAACAGCTTCGGCACGTACTGGGCGGCCCGCTCCTGGACGGTGCCCTCCACGCGCTCGAACCCGTACATCGGCGTATCCGCGGGCAGCCGGTTCAGCAGCGGCTCGTAGACGACGGTCGACCCGCCGGCCGGATGGAACACGAACACCGGCGGCTTGGAGCTGCCCTCGGGGCGCGCCGCCCGCAGCGTGCGGACGAAGCCGTCGATCTGCCCGGCCTCCAGGTACTGACGCACCTTTTCGGCCAGCGCCTCGATGGTGTCCGACGTCAGGACGTCCTCGGCGGTGACGTCACCCTCGGCGCGCTCGGAGAGCCGCTGCGCCATCTTGGCCGCGGTGTCCTCGTCGAGCTTGGGCAGCGGGTTGAAGATGCCGCCCGGCGACTTGCCGGTCACGATCGCCCAGGTGGCGAAGGTGACCCGCTCGGCGGCGTCGCGCGGCGGCACATCGGAATTCAGCGCCTTGGCGACCGCCTCCTGGCTGAGCGCCGCGGCCAGGTCCGGCTTCGCACCGTTGGTCGCCGCGCCCTTCGGGCCCGACGGGTCCGTCGGAGGCGGCGGGATGGTGGCGTCCGACGGCGGTGGTTCGGGCTGCGTCTGGGGCTCGGCCTGCGGGTCCGGCGCCGGTGCGGCGGCCGTCGTCGGCGTGGCCCCGCTGAGCAATTGGGCCTGCTCCCTGGCGATCTCCTCGGGCGTCTGCGTCTTCTGGTGCTCGTGTAGCTGCTCGACCTCGTCGCGGTGCTCGACCGCGTACTCGATCAGCTTCTCGATGGCGTACAGGTTGGCGTCGCGCACGGCCGTCAATTGGATTGGCGGCAGGTCGAAGTCGTATTCGACGCGGTTCTTGATCCGCACCGCCATCAGCGAGTCCAGGCCCAGCTCGATCAGCGGCACCTCCCACGGCAGGTCCTCGGGCTCGTAGCCCATGGCCGCCGAGACGATCAGCCCCAGCCGCTCGCCGACGGTCTCGCCGGAATCCGGTGACCAGCGGCCCACGCTGGACGGCAGGTAGCGGTTAGTCAGGCTGTCCGACAGCGTCTCGGCGTCGGCGTCCTCGGCCGGCGCCTCGGGCGCCTCGACCGCGGCGGTCGTGGTCGGCGCGGCGATGGCCGCACCGGCGCCCACCGCGGTGGGCAACGCCGCCACGCTCTGACCGGCCCGCGACACCAGCGCGTCGTAGACCAGGGTGAAGGACTCGTCGATGCGGGCGTGCACCTGGACCGAGGCGCCACCCGGGTGCCGGGTCATGGTCGTCACCAGCCGCGCGCCGGCGCCGGGCACCGCGCGCTGCTCGGACGCCACCAGCTGCGCGTCCGAAAGGACTTGTTTCGCAGCGGATTTCACCAACGCGGCCAGGTCCGTCTCGCCGTTGCGCGGCGCGTACTCCCAGACGTGGCGCCCGTCCGGCAGCGCGACGTGGGTGCCCGGCATGATCACCGAGCCGTCGCCGGAGAAGTGCACGTCCAGCCAGTGCTCTTTGCGCTTGAACTTGGTCAGCGGGATGTTCGCGTAGTCCTCTGGCCCTTGGGCACGGGTGAACAGCGTGCGGATGTCCAGATCATGACCGTGGACGTAGAGCTGGGCCATGGCCGAGATCATCGACTCGACGTCGTCCTGCTTTTTGGCCAGCGTCGGAATCAGTTGGGCATCATGCAATCCCGCGGCGGCGGTGGTCAGGCCGATCTGCATCAGCGCCACCGGGTTGGGCGCGAGCTCCAGGAAGGTGGTGTGGCCGCTGTCCACGGCGTTGCGCACGCCGTGGGTGAAGTAGACCGAGTGCCGCATTCCCTTGACCCAGTAGGCGACGTCGTGGATCGGCTCGCCGCCGGGTTTGATGTAGCTGCCCTCGTGCACCGTCGAGAAGATGCCGACGGTCGGGCTCATCGGCGCGATGCCCTGCAGCTCCGCGGAGAACTCCCCGAGCAGCGGGTCCATCTGCGAGGTGTGCCCGGCGCCCTTGGTCTGCAGCTTGCGGGCGAAGCGGCCCTCGGCCTCGGCGCGGGCGACGATGGCGTCGATCTGCTCGGGCGGACCGCCGATCACGGTCTGACTGGGCGCGGCGTAGACGCACACCTCCAGACCGGGGAAGTCGCCGAACACGGTTTTGAGCTCGTCGGCGGAGTACTCGACGAGCGCCATCAGGCGGATGTATTCGCCGAACAGCATGGCCTCGCCCTCGCCCATCAGGTGCGAGCGTGACGCGATCACGCGGGCCGCGTCGGGCAGCGACAGGCCGCCGGCGAAGTAGGCCGACGCGGGCTCGCCGAGCGACTGGCCAATCACCGCAGCGGGTTTGGCGCCGTGGTGCTTGAGCAGCTCGCCCAGCGCGATCTGGATCGCGAAGATGACGACGTTGGAGGTCTCGATGCCGTACTCGTGGGAGTCGTCGAGGATCAGCTCGAGCACCGAGTAACCCCGCTCGTCCTGGATCAGCGCATCGACCTTCTCAATCCATTCGGCGAAGACCTCGTTGCGCAGATACAGGTTCTTGCCCATCTTGCGGTGCTGCGCACCGAAACCGGCCATCGCCCAGACCGGGCCGCTGGTGACCGGCCCGTCGGTGCTGAACACGTTGGGCTTCTGCTTGCCCTCGGCGACCGCCCGCAGGCCCTTGATGGCCTCTTCGTGGTCGTGGGCCAGCACCACCGCGCGCGAGCGGCCGTGGTTGCGCCGCGACAGCGCCCGGCCGATCGATTCCAGCGACGACGCCTGGCCTTCCGGACTTTCCATCCAGTCCGCGAGCTCGGCGGCGGCGGCCTTCTTGCGCGAGGTCAAAAATCCCGACACCGCGAGCGGGATCAGCGGCTTGGTCGGTTCCGATTCCTCTTGCGCGGCAAGCTCTTCGGCCGCGATCGCTTTGAGGCGCAGCGCCTCGTCGGTGAGGCCGGGCAGCTCGTATTCTTCCTCCACGGCCTCCGAGGCGTCGGGGATGATGTTGCCGAAGTCGTCGAACCGCAGCGAGTGGCTTTCCAGCGTGGGCGCCTCGGCGGGGTCTTCGCCGGCGGCCGCCGGAGCGATGACCTCGGCCTGCGGCTCGGGCTCGCGTTCGATCACGTCGCGGGGCAACACCTCGCGCACGACCAGGTGCGCGTTGGCCCCACCGAAGCCGAAGCTGGACACCCCGGCCAGCGCGTAGCCGCCGTATCGCGGCCAATCGCTCGCGGTGTCAACGACTTTCAAGCGCATGCCGTCGAAGTCGATGTAGGGGCTCGGGCCGGCGAAGTTGATCGACGGCGGCAGCTTGTCGTGCTGCAGCGCCAGCACCACCTTGGCCAGGCTGGCCGCACCGGCCGCTGACTCCAGGTGTCCCACATTGGTTTTCACCGCGCCCAGCAACGCCGGGCGGTCGGCCGGGCGGCCGCGCCCGACGACGCGGCCCAGCGCCTCGGCCTCGATCGGGTCGCCCAGGACGGTGCCGGTGCCGTGCGCCTCGATGTAGTCGACGGTGCGCGGGTCGATTCCGGCGTCCTTGTACGCCCGGCGCAGCACCTCGGCCTGGGCGTCCTGGTTGGGGGCGATCAGCCCGTTGGACCGGCCGTCGTGGTTGACCGCGCTACCGGCGATGACGGCCAGGATCTGGTCGCCGTCGCGGCGGGCGTCGTCGACCCGCTTGAGCACGAACATGCCGCCGCCCTCGGAGCGGGTGTAGCCGTCGGCGTCCGAGGAGAACGACTTGATCCGGCCGTCGGGAGAAAGCACCGCGCCGATCTCGTCGAAACCGAGCGTCACCAGCGGGGTGAGCAGCGCGTTGACACCGCCCGCGACGGCCACGTCGCATTCGCCGTTGCGCAGCGCCTGCACCGCCTGGTGCGTCGCCACCAGCGAGCTCGAGCAGGCGGTGTCCAGCGCCACCGAGGGACCGCGGAAGTCGTAGAAGTAGGACACCCGGTTGGCGATGATCGAGCTGGCCGTTCCGGTGATCGCGTAGGGGTGCGCGACCGTCGGGTCCGACACCGCCAGGAATTGGTAGTCGTTGTTGGAGAAGCCGACGTACACGCCGACCGCCTCGCCGCGCAGGCTCGACGCCGGGATGCGGGCGTGCTCGAGCGCCTCCCAGGTGAGCTCCAGCGCCATCCGCTGCTGCGGGTCGATGTTGTCGGCCTCGGTCTTGGCGACGGCGAAGAACTCCGAGTCGAAGCCCTTGATGTCCTTCAGGTACCCGCCCCGGGTGCGCGCGGTGCTGACCCGCTCGGCGATGCGCGGCTCCTCGAGGAATTCCGACCAGCGGCCCTCGGGCAGGTCGGTGATCGCGTCGCGGCCCTCCATCAGCGCCGTCCACGTCTCGTCCGGGGAGTTCATGTCGCCGGGCAACCGGGTCGCCAGGCCCACGATCGCGATGTCGACGCGCTCGGCGGGACCGGTGCGCGTCCAGTCGGCGCCGTCGAGCTCGTCGTCGGCCACCTCGGGCTCGCCCTCGACGATGCGGGTGGCCAGCGATTCGATGGTCGGGTGCTGGAAGGCGACCGCGACCGACAGGGTGACCCCGGTCAGGTCCTCGATGTCGGCGGCCATGGCCACGGCGTCGCGCGACGCCAGGCCGAGTTCGACCATCGGCACCGACTCGTCGATCTCGTCGGCAGGCTTCCCGACGGCCCGGCCCACCCAGTTGCGCAGCCATTCGCGCATCTCGGGCACGGTCATGTCGGTCCCCTTAGCGGGGGGCGCGGCGGGCACCTCCCCGCCCGGAGTGTCGTTTTCGGGGTGCTCAGTGTCAGCCATGGTCCTCAGAGATTCAGTCAGTGGACTTGGCGAAGGCCGTCGGGGAACCGACGCCGCTTCGCAGACTGCCGTCGAGGTAGGCCGCGCGGCAGGCGCGGTGCCCGATCTTGCCGCTGGAGGTGCGCGGGATCGTGCCCGATTGCACCAGCAGCAGGTCGCGGACCGTCACGCCGTGGCGCACGGCGATGGCCGCCCGGATGTCGTCGGCGATGGGCTGGTAGTCCAGCTTGTGCGAGCCGGCCGCGCGCTCGGCGACGATCACCAGCTGCTCGGAGACGTCGTCGGGGTCGTACTTGATGCCGGTGTGCGGGTTGTCGAAGACTTCCTTCGGCAGCTGGTTGGCCGGCACCGAGAAGGCGGCCACGTAGCCGGTGCGCAGCGCCTTGTTGGCCTCTTGCGCCGAGTACTCGAGGTCCTGCGGGTAGTGGTTGCGGCCGTCGATGATGACCAGGTCCTTGATGCGGCCGGCGATGTAGAGGTGGCCCTTGTGGTAGGTGCCGTAGTCGCCGGTCTTGACCCAGGTGCCGTCGTCCGGGGCGCCCTCGGCGTGCGACTGGCTGATCCGCGACTTGAGGATGTTGCGGAAGACGTCGTTGGTCTCGTCTTCCTTGCCCCAGTAGCCGGTGCCCAGGTTCTTTCCGTGCAGCCAGATCTCGCCGATCTGGCCGTCCGGCAGCTCGCTCGCGGTCTCCGGGTCGACGATGACGGCCCATTCGTCGACGCCGATGATGCCGGCGGAAACCTGCGGAACGGCCTTGGGTGAATCGGCGGGCACCTCGACGAAGCGCTGCTTGTTCAGCTCGTCACGGTCGACGTGGATGACCGTGGGCGCCTGGTCCATCGGCGTGGTGGAGACGAACAGCGTCGCCTCGGCGAGGCCGTAGGACGGCTTGATCGCGGTCTCCCGCAGGCCGTACGGCGCGAAGGCCTCGTAGAACTTGCGCATCGACGCCGGGGACACCGGCTCGCTGCCGTTGAGGATGGCCTTGACGTTGCTCAGGTCCAGCGGCGGCTCGCCCTCCTTGGGCACCCCGCGCACCGCCGCGTGCTCGAACGCGAAGTTCGGCGCGACGGTGAAGACCTCGCTGTCGGGATCGTCCTCGGGCTTGCGGGCCATCTCCCGGATCCACCGGCCCGGCCGGCGCACGAAGGCGGCCGGCGTCATGAAGGTGAAGTTGTGGCCCAGCACCGGCGAGAGCAGCGCGGTGATCAGCCCCATGTCGTGGAAGAACGGCAGCCAGGACAGGCCGCGGTCGCCCTCCTTGCCTTCCAGCCCGTTGAGCACCTGCAACACGTTGGTGGGCAGGTTGAGGTGGGTGATCTGCACGCCGGTCGGGGTCCGGGTGGAGCCGGAGGTGTACTGCAGGTAGGCGATGGTCTCCTCGTCGGCCTCCGGCGGCTCCCACGTCGCGGCGACCTCGTTGGGGACGGCGTCGACGGCGATGACGCGGGGCCGTTCCTTGGCCGACCGGGCGCGGATGAACTTGCGGACGCCCTCGGCGGCGTCGGTGGTGGTCAGGATCGTCGAGGGGGTGCAGTCGTCGAGGACGGCGTGCAGGCGCCCGACGTGACCCGGCTCGGCGGGGTCGAACAACGGGACCGCGATCCGGCCGGCGTACAGGGCGCCGAAGAACGCGATCAGGTAGTCGAGGTTCTGCGGGCAGAGCACGGCGATGCGGTCGCCCGGCTGGGTGACCTGCTGCAGGCGGGCGCCCACGGCCCGGTTGCGGGCGCTGAAGTCGCGCCACACGATGTCGCGGTATTCACCGTCGCGTTCGGTGGAGAAGTCGACGAACCGGTAGGCGAGCTTGTCGCCACGCACCCTCGCCCATTTCTCAACGTGCTTGACCAAGTTGGTGTTGTCCGGGAACTTGATCTTTCCATTCACGATGAACGGGTTGTGGTAGGGCATTCCGCTCTCCTGTCGCACCTGTTTTCGGTCGGCTCGGCCGACGCTGTGTTCCTTGGTCGGCTCCGCCGACGGCTTCGTTCTTCAGCCGGCTGAGCCGACGGTTACATGTCTACGCACGCGCGCCGGACCTCGCACGGCACCCGATGGGCAACGCCGGCCATGTGCCAGCCCAGCCACCATCGACCCCGACTGGGTGCGCGACGAAGGTCCGATAGCTCTTAAATTCCTCTTAATGTTACGGGCCTGCCTACGGCAGACCAAATCACAAGGTACCGCTGTTCGCTACCGTCAACCGCCACCTGAGGCTTGTGTCCCACCGCCGTTGATCATCCGTGTTTTGGTTGTGGCGCATTTGCGATCAGGCCGTGAGCCCAGTTCAGCGTCCAGTCGGTTGCCGGCGCCCCGTCGATGCTCCAGCACTGGGTCGTGGCGTACAGGGCGTGCACCGGCTGACCGGCCCCGCCGGCCAAGGTGTTCAGCGTGGCCGGCAGGTTGGCGATGCTGAAAGCTTCCTCCGGAGCTGCGCAGATCAGGTCGCCGGGCGCGCAGATCTCGTTGGTCTTGTCGTTGAGGTCGCCGAAACCACCCGGGCGCGCGCCGGTCATGGTCAGGCCCATCCCGGACAGGATGGGCACCTCGTGCAGGGT
The DNA here is from genome assembly GCF_001672995.1 of Mycobacterium sp. 1482292.6. Classification (NCBI taxonomy): domain Bacteria; kingdom Bacillati; phylum Actinomycetota; class Actinomycetes; order Mycobacteriales; family Mycobacteriaceae; genus Mycobacterium; species Mycobacterium sp. 1482292.6. The sequence goes on from NZ_LZKV01000254.1 coordinate 87,756, forward strand.
GACCTCGGCGCCCTGCCCCGGCGGGTTGGGGCCGATGTCGTTGCCGACGCCGATCTGGCGGCGGCCGTCAGCGATCAATGTCACACCGAGCACCAGGTCGTCGTCGACGGGTCCGCGGCCGTTGCCGATATCGCTGGCGATGTCACCCGCGATCACCGCGCCCTGCGAAAAGCCCATCAGCACGTAACTGGTCAGCGGGCATTTGGTGTTCATGTCGGTCATCGCCTGAACGGTGGCGCGGGTGCCCTCGGCGCGGCTGGCGTTGTAGGACATCTGGGTGTCGCCGCTCAGCGGGTTGTGGAACTGCGCGGTGTACGGGGTGGTGTAGGCCTGCAGCCGCGACGACGGGAATTGCTGGGTGAGGCTGGCGGTCGCCTTGTGCAGCAACGCGTTGGGGAATTGCGTCGGATTGCCGGGGTCGTCCGCGACCGCCGACTCCCACGTGCCGGGCACGTTGACCAGCAGCACATCGGGGCACGACGCGTCCTGCGAGGCGGGCCGCGGCTTGTGCGGGTGCGTGGTGGTCGACGACGGAGGCAGCACCCCGGTCGGCACCGCGCTGGGCTCGGAGTTGTGGCCGCGCAGCAGGGTGACAGCGGCCAGGATGCCCAACAGGACGACGGCGGCCACGGACAGGGCGGCGATCCAAGCGAGGGTGCGTTGACGCTTACGCCGCGCGCTTTTAGCCATGTTCTCCTGCCAGCAGAGTCGGTGGATCGCAGCTACGCGGTCCTCCCGACCCCTGCTGCACCCCCTACACGGTACCGGCTTTGCCGAATGCGCTTTTTGGGCAGCGACGCGCTACATCAATGGCGCCGACCCGCAGCGCCCGGCGTCGCCGCGCTCGCGATCGCCGCCACACCAAAGGCGCCGACCCGCAGCGCCCGGCGTCGCCGCGCTCGCGATCGCCGCTACACCAAAGGCGCCGACCCGCAGCGCCCGGCGTCGCCGCGCTCGCGATCGCCGCTACCGAATGGCTCCCACGATGTCGCCCGACATCGCGCCGAGCTGCCCCGACCACGAGCCCCAGTCGTTGCCGCCGCCGCCGGGGAAGTCGAAGTGGCCGTTGTGTCCGCCGTTGCTGCGGTACTGCTGATAGAACTCCCGGGAACTGCCCATCGCCGCGCCCGCCTGGCCGATCATGGCGGCGTCGTCACCACCCATGTTGGTCGGGCTCCACACCCACACCCGGGTGTTGTTCTGCGCCAGCAACGAGGCGTGCACGTAGGGGTCGTGCCACTTCCAGCGGCCCAGCTGCGGGGCGCCCCACATGCCGTTGCCGTCGATGCCGCCGAACTGCTGCAGGCCGGCCAGGATGGCGCCGTTGTAGTTGGTGCTCGACGGGTAGAGGAACCCGGACAGCGATCCGGCGAAGCCGAAGCGGTCGGGGTGGAAGGCGGCCAGCGCCATCGCGCCGTACCCGCCCTGCGAGGCGCCGACGGCGGCGTGGCCGCCGGGGGCGAGGCCCTTGTTGGCGGCCAGCCAATCGGGCAGCTCGCTGGACAGGAAGGTGTCCCACTGCTTGCTGCCGTCCTGCTCCCAGTTGGTGTACATGCTCCAGGCGCCGCCGGCCGGGGCTACCACCGAGATGCCCTTGCCGCCGAGGGTGTTCATCGCATTACCGGCGGTGACCCAGTTGCTCACGTCCGGGGCCGCGTTGAAGGCGTCCAGCAGGTAGACGGCATGCGGTCCGCCGGCGAGGAAGGCCACCGGGATGTCGCGGCCCATCGCCGCCGAGGGAACCATCAGGCTTTCGTAGCCCGCCGCGCGGGCTTTGCCGACGGTTGCGGCGGGCTGCAGCGCGAAGGCCAACCCGACCGCGAGTACGGCTACGCAGAACAACCGCAGCAGCGCTGACATACCCCGCCCGACCGTCATGTCCACCCTCCATCGTCTAGTCGCTGAAAGCACATTAGCCAGCGGCTTAGTTCCCCCGCCCGCGGGGTAGTGAAACACGTCACAGGCGCCAACGGCCAGCGGCGGAAACCCCGAAGGGTTCCCGCCGCTGGTCGTCTTGCTTGGCGTTGGTTAGGTGCCCTGGCCGTTTCCGGCGTTGGTCGCGGCGGCTGTGGCCGGACCCGCACCCGGGGTGGCGCCCAGCACCGACTGCAGGTCAGGCTTCATCGCCTGCAGCTGCGCGCCCCAGTAGGGCCAGTCGTGGGTGCCGTTGGCGTCGAAGTTCCACACCGCGTTGTGGCCACCGGCCCCGTTGTAGGCGTCCTGGAACTTCAGGTTGGACGTCCGCACGAAGCCCTCGAGGAACTTGGCGGGCAGGTTGTCGCCACCGAGGTCGGACGGCTTGCCGTTACCGCAGTACACCCAGATGCGCGTGTTGTTGGCGACCAGCTTGCCAACCTGCAGCGACGGGTCGTTGCGCGCCCAGGCCGGGTCTTCCTTCGGACCCCACATGTCGGCGGCCTTGTAGCCACCGGCGTCACCCATGGCGAGGCCGATCAACGACGGGCCCATGCCCTGCGACGGGTCCAGCAGCGCCGACAGCGAGCCGGCGTAAATGAACTGCTGCGGGTGGTAGGCGGCCAGGATCAGCGCGGACGAACCGGCCATCGACAGGCCGACCACGGCGCTGCCGGTGGACTTGACCTGCTTCTGGCTCTCCAGGTACGCCGGCAGCTCGGTGGTCAGGAAGGTCTCCCACTTGTAGGTGACGCAGCCGGCCTTACCGCAGGCGGGCTTGTACCAGTCGGAGTAGAAGCTGGACTGACCACCGACGGGCATGACCGTCGAGATGCCCGACTGGTTGTACCACTCGAACGCCGGGGTGTTGATGTCCCAGCCGTTGAAGTCGTCCTGCGCACGCATACCGTCGAGCAGGTACAACGCCGGGGAGTTCGGGCCACCGCTTTGGAACTGGATCTTGATGTCGCGGCCCATCCCGGCGGACGGAACCTGCAGGTACTCCACCGGCAGACCCGGGCGCGAGAAGGCCCCGGCGGTCGCCGAGCCTCCGACGGCGCCAATCAGGCCCGAGAGCAGCGCCGCACCAGCGGCCGCCACGACGAGCCGGCGCGGCATACCCGCCACGGCGCCGCGCAATCTGTCGACAAGCGTCATCCTTGCTTCCTCATCCTTCTTGCGGCCTCTCGGCGCATTGCACCGATCGGGCGCTTCTTGCTTGATTGGATCGAACCTGCCAGCGCACAGGCGCGGCAGTGCTCGTGTAGTCAACCACACCTTATGGCGTTCGGTCGCATCGAGGCGGCGGCGCCGACCGCCGAGCAACCCTCGTACCCAGCGGTTTTCAATTAAAACATGTGTCTAAGAGGCGCGCTTTCAACATGTGCTTGATCGTCATTGCGAGCTGGTGAGAGGCCAATTGTGATGTTGCTAGCATTTTTTCGCGGCGGGCGGGATGTGATTTGTTCGGGATGTACCGAAATTTCTTCTGCGCGACGCTTACTCGCGCGGTGGAGGCGGTGCCTCCGGGGGTATCGGCAGCCCGCATCGCGCCAGTTCGTAGCGCGGCACCCGATCGATCCGATACCCGGTGAAACGGAAGGAATTCACCAGATTGGACAGGAATCGGTGCGGGGTCATCGGGGCGCGCACCGAGCTGAGCACCGCCTTCGTGTCGGGGCACTGCAGCGCCGCGACGGCCTCTGCGACCCACTGCGCATCCAGGTACCCCGGAATTCCCGGCGGCACCTTCACCCAGGGGCCGTCGGCGATCACCCAGTCGGGAAACAGGTTCTTGTCGTGCCCGATGCGGCCGTGCTTGAGCCGTTCCGTGTGCTGCGCAAGCGGATTCGCCAAACCGATCTGGTCGATGACCCGGACGTCGAGCCCGACGTTCATGCCCACCATGCCGAGGTTGGTGAAAAACACGGCGTGCTGCGGTTTTTGCGGTGACTTATCACCCGGCGCCGGCTGAGCCTGCGGCACCAGGTCCCATTGGATGTAGTTGCCCGACGGCAGCAGTAACGCGCCGTCGGGAGTGTTGTTGAGGGCGGTCAGGATGGCCGCCATCCGTGGGTAACCCAGGTAGTCCGCGGCGGTCAGCGGATGCGCGTGACCGGTGGCCTGGGCATAGAAGCGGCGCTCGTCGACGATCCCGGAATAGGTGACGTGGGTGGCGTCGTCGCCCATGCCCGGCGAATTCGCCGCCCACAGCGCCCATCCGGCCAGTCCCAGCCAGAGCGCGCCCGCGGCGCCGGCGACCCAGTTACCGGTCTCCCGCGAATAGTCCTGGCCGTCGGGGATGGCGATCGGGACGACGGCGACGGGAGCCAGCAGGCAGAACAGCGGCGCCAGCAGCACCCGCGCGTGCATGAAGTCGCCGCCTTGCCGGATCCAGTACAGGGCCTGCAGCAGACCGCTGACCAGCACCCACGCCACCACCGCCGGCGGGCTGTGCACGGCGCGGGCCAGGCGGCCGTAGTCGGGCGCCAGCGCGGGGCGCAGAAACGACGGCCGGCGTCGCGCGGCGAACAGCAGCGCCCCCAGCGGCACCAGCAGGACCAGGGGGATCCACACCGCGTAGGGCGCGTCGAAGTTGAACAGGTAGATCATGCCCTGCGACCACTTGTCCCCGGCCGCGTCCTTGGCCAGCGCGGTGCCGGGCACCAGCAGGCCGTAATAGCCCATCCGGAAGATCTCGTAGGCGACCGGGACGAAGCCCCCGGCCACCACGACCAATGCGCGGCGGCGCCAGGTCCGGGCCGCGATCAGCATCATGATCAGCGCCAGGCCGCCCATGAGGGCCAGCTCCGGGCGCACCAGCACGCTGAACCCGGCGACGAAGGCCAGGGCGCCGGCGAACACCTTGTTATCCGCGCGGTTGCGCACCGGCTGGGCCCAGCAGACCATCATCCACCAGAGCAACCCGAGATACGCCAGGGCCAGGCCGCTCTCCAGCCCGGAGGTGGCGAAGTCCCGCGCGGGCGGCAGCGCGATGTAGACGAGCGCACCGGCGGGCAACATGATCGCCTTGCGGCCGCGCAGGCTCGGCGCATACAACCGCGCGGCGCCCAGCATCAGCAGCGCTATGCCCGCCACCGAAAGCACCAGCGCCAGCGCGAGCGCCACATACTCCATGCGCAACGGGCCGCCGACCCAGCTCCCCAGGTACATCAGGTAGGTCCAGGCGGTGGAGGTGTTGGCCTCTACCCGCTCACCCTGGTTGAACACCGGGCCGTTGCCCGCCAGCAGGTTGCGCACGGTGCGCAACACGATGAGGCCGTCATCGGCGATCCACCGCCGCTGCCAGCTCCCCCAGCCGAACAGCACGGCGACCACCGCCACGCTGATCCACAGGCTGACCCGCACCATGGTGGTGTACGGAAACACGGGCCAGCCGGGCCGCCTGAGCACCGGCCGGCTGCGCATCATGCGCGCTTTGAGAGCCTGCAGTTCGGGGCTAACCGAAGGCAACGGCGGCTCCGACTGTCGCGATCCACGCCAGGAACAGCAGCTGCAGCACCCGGTCCCGCAGCGCGATGTCTTCGGGTTCACCGGCCAGGCCGCCGTCGACGTCGACCGCGTAGCGCAGGATCGCGATGGTGAACGGGACCAGCGACACCGCGTACCAGGACCCCGAGTGGTGGTCGCGCTCGAACGCCCACAGGCCGTAGCAGATCACCACCGCGGTCGCCGACATCGTCCAGACGAATCGCAGATAGGTGCTGGTGTAGCTCTCCAGCGACTTGCGGATCTTGGCGCCGGTGCGCTCGGCGACCTGCAGCTCGGCGTAGCGCTTGCCGGCCACCATGAACAGCGACGCGAACGCGGCCGACAGCAGGAACCATTGGGACAGTGGGATTTCCGTCGCCACGCCGCCGGCGATGGCGCGCAGCAGGTATGCCGACGACACGATGCAAATGTCAAGCACCGCTTGGTGTTTGAGGCCGAAGCAGTACGCCAGCTGCATGGCGAGGTAGATGGCCATCACCAGCGCCAGGTTCGGCGTCACCAGCCATGCGATGCCCAGCGAGGCCGCACCCAGCAGCACCGCCAGGAGGTAGGCCAGCCACTCGGGCACCACGCCCGCCGCGATCGGGCGGAATCTCTTGGTGGGGTGCTCGCGATCGGCCTCGACGTCGCGGACGTCGTTGACCAGATACACCGACGACGCCCCCAGGCTGAACACCACGAACGCCAGCCCCACCTGGGTGAGCATCTGCCCGTAGTCGTACCGTATGCCGCTGCCCAGCCCGGCCACCGGTGCGGCCAGCACCAAGACGTTCTTCACCCACTGGCGGGGCCGGATCGCCTTGATCACCCCGGTGATCAGGTTGCCCGGCGGCCGGGTCACGACGTCCTCACTCATCCAGCCACACCTCTCGTGCACGGCGCGCGAGCGCCGCAACGACGGCGCCCAGGGCGATGCCGAAGGCGACGTCGCTGGGGTAGTGCACGCCCAGCAGCATCCGCGACAAGGCCATCGGGGGCACCAGGACCGCGGGCAGCGGCAGGCCGGTGGTCCGGCCCATCAGGATGGCCGCGGCGGTGGTCGAAGTGGCATGTGCGGACGGGAAACTCAGCTGGCTGGGCGTGCCGACGTTCACCGCGACGGCGGGATCATGCGGCCGCTTGCGGCGCACGATCCGCTTGACGACGACGGCGGCGGCGTGCGCGGCGAACGCGCCGGCCCCGGCCACCAGCCAGTCGCGGCGCCGCTTCGGTGACAGCAGCGCGCCGAGCGCGGCGACGACCACCCAGCCGAGACTGTGCTCGCCGAAGTGGGACAGCGCTCGGGCGGTGGGGAGCGCCCCGGGACGGTCGCTCAGCGCCGCCTGGACGGCGACCAGCGCGGCCACCTCGCCGCGGGGCGCCTGTGCAGCGGCGGCCTCATGCATGTTCTGCAGCTGGCAGCAACGCCGTCTCCCACTTCTGCTTGCTGGACAACACCGGCAGGGCGTCGCGGTACACCCGGCGCATCTCGTCGAAGCGGCTGAGCAACTGACGCTGACGGCGCAGCGATGCGAACAAGAGCGAGAACATCTTTCGCCGGTCCCGCTGCCGGTAGACCACGCCACAGCCGTCCGCCGTGGTGACCGTCACGCCGTCGACCGTGCACAGCCGGAACCAGCGCGCATCCTGGGTGGGCACGTTGAACTCGGGCCGGATGTGGGATTCGGTGTCGGCCTTGGTCATGTTGTGCAGGATGCCGCGGGCCAGCCGGTAGCTGATCGAGACCGGGTTCACCGGCGGCTTCATCGCCTTGGTCTTGTGCGACGGCGCCGGCAATTCGCTGGCCGCCGGCAGCACGACGGCGTCCGGGTATTCCTTGCGCAGCCGATGCACTTCCGGCAGACCCGATTCCAGGATCGAGAAGATGTGCTCCGGGCCGGCGAGGAAGTCGTCGATGGCCCTGTTCTGAATGGCGACCGTCGAATACTCAAGGCAGGCAAGGTGTTTCAAGGTCGCCTTGAGGTGGCTGCGGACCAGGCCGGTGATGTCACCCTCCCAGTGCAGCGCCGCCACCACCAGCCGGTTGCGCAGGTGGAAGTAGGCCTGCCAGTCGATGGCGTCGTCCTTGTCGCTCCAGGCCATGTGCCAGATCGCGGCGCCGGGCAGCGTGACCGTCGGGTAGCCGTGCTCGCCGGCGCGCAGACCGTATTCGGCGTCGTCCCACTTGATGAACAGCGGCAGCGGCTGGCCCAGCTCCTCGGCGACCTGCCGCGGGATCATGCACGTCCACCAGCCGTTGAAGTCGACGTCGATGCGCCGGTGCAGCAGCGCGCTGCGATCGTTCTTGTCGTTCAACGGGAACTTGGCGAAGTCGTGGTCGTACTCGGCGTGCGGCGCGGCGGTCCACATGAAGTTCGCCTGGTTGACGACCTCGCCCATGATGTGCAGGTGTGACGGCTCCTGCAGGTTGAGCATCTGCCCGCCGATCAGCGTGGGCGTCTTGGCGAACCGGTTGAGCGCCAGCACCCGCAGGATCGTGTCCGGCTCGATGCGGATGTCGTCGTCCATGAACAGGATCTGTTGGCAGTCGGTGTTTTTCAGCGCCTCGTACATCACCCGGCTGTAGCCGCCGGAACCGCCGAGGTTGGGCTGGTCGTGAATGGACAGCCGGCTGCCCAGGCCCGCGGCCGCTGCGGCGAAGTCCGGGTGGTCGCGCACCTTGCGGGTGCCCTGGTCGGGGACGATGACCGCACCGATCACCTTGTCCACCAAGGGATCCGCGGTGAGGTCGGCCAGCGCGTTGACGCAGTCGGCGGGGCGGTTGAAGGTGGGGATGCCGACGGCGATGTTGGCCGTGCCCGGCGCGGGCTCGGTCGCGTACCAGCCGCCGCTGATGAGGTTGACCGCGGTGTCGGTGGTGATGTCGAACCAGATCCAGCCGCCGTCCTCGAACGGCCGCAGCGGCACCTCGATCTCGACGACGGCCGGCTGCTCGTCGGTGCCGACGAATTGGCGGCCCTGCACCGAGATTCGCACCCCGGTGGCCTTGGTGCGGTAGACGTCGACGCGCCCGGTTCCGGTCAGCTCGACCCGCAGCACCACGGACTGACAGATCGACCAGCGCCGCCAGTAGCTGGCCGGGAACGCGTTGAAGTAGGTGGCGAACGACACCTCGGACTCTTTGCCGATCTCCAACGACGTACGGCTGGTCGCGTGCGCGCGCCGGGCGTTCGTCGTCGACTCCTCCAGGTAGAGCTTGCGCACGTCGAGCGGCTCGCCGGGACGCGGCAGGATGATCCGGGACAGCAGGCTCACGGCGGACATTAGCGCGCGCCTTCCTCTTTGTTCTGGGCTTCCGTCAGGGATGCGCCGTCACGCAGGTGCGGCGCGAGAACGTTGTCGTACATGCTCAAGGCGCTGGCGATGGCCATGTGCATATCCAGGTATTGGTAGGTGCCCAGCCGGCCGCCGAACAGCACTTTGGACGACGCGGTCTCGGCCTTCGCCCTGGCCCGGTAGGCGGCCAGCAGGGCGCGGTCGGACTCGGTGTTGATCGGATAGTAGGGCTCGTCGTCGTCCTCGGCGAAGCGCGAGTACTCGCGCATGATCACGGTCTTGTCGGTCGGATAGTCGCGCTCGGTGTGGAAGTGACGGAACTCGTGGATGCGGGTGTAGGGCACATCGGGGTCGTTGTAGTTCATCACCGGTGTGCCCTGGAAATCCCCGATGGGCAGCACTTCCAGCTCGAAATCCAGCGTGCGCCAGCCCAGCCGGCCCTCGGCGTAGTCGAAGTAGCGGTCCAGCGGCCCGGTGTAGACGACCGGCGCGTCGGGGCTGTCCGCGCGCAGTCGGTCGCGCACGTCGAACCAGTCCGTGTCCAGCCTGACCTCGATGCGGTCGTCGGCGGCCATGTTGCGCAGCCAGGCCGTGTAACCGTCGACGGGCAGCCCCTCGTAGGTGTCGGAAAAGTAGCGGTTGTCGAAGGTGTAGCGCACCGGCAGCCGGGTGATGTTGGCGGCCGGCAGCTCCTTGGGGTCGGTCTGCCACTGCTTGGCGGTGTAACCCTTGACGAAGGCCTCGTAGAGCGGGCGGCCGATCAGCGAGATCGCCTTCTCCTCGAGGTTCTGCGCGTCGGCCGTGTCGATCTCGGCGGCCTGCTCGGCGATGAGCCGGCGCGCCTCGTCGGGGGTGAAGTACTTGCCGAAGAACTGCGACACCAGGCCGAGCCCCATCGGGAACTGGTAGGCCTGCCCGTTGTGCATCGCGAAGACGCGGTGGCGGTAGTCGGTGAACTCGGTGAACTGCCGCACGTAGTCCCACACCCTCTTGTTGGAGGTGTGGAACAGGTGGGCGCCGTACTTGTGCACCTCGATGCCGGTGGTCGGCTCGGCTTCTGAGTAGGCGTTGCCGCCGATGTGCGGGCGGCGGTCCACGACAAGTACGCGCTTCCCGAGCTGGGTAGCCACGCGCTCGGCAATGGTCAGTCCGAAGAATCCAGAGCCGACGACGAAAAGATCGAAACGAGCGGTCATCGGTTGCTTAGGGTATCCGACCGCGTGGCCCTAACCCATTTGGCGAGGCCATGCGGCGGGCTCGGCTTGTGACGACGCCGTTAATGGCGCCACGGATCCGCGATCACAGTCGGGGTCGCAATTGCCTCACGATTCAATATCACCACTCTAGTAACAGGATCACCACTCGTACCATCGACTTTGTGTGATTCCCACCAGCTAGGACCGGCGGGACGCGCCGACACAACACATAGTCAGATAGAGGAGACTTCCGTGCCGAACCGACGCCGACGCAAGCTCTCAACAGCCATGAGCGCGGTTGCCGCCCTGGCAGTGGCGAGTCCTTGCGCATACTTCCTTGTCTACGAGTCGACCGCCGGCAACAAGGCGCCCGAGCACCACGAGTTCAAGCAGGCCGCGGTGATGAGCGACCTGCCCGGTGAGCTGATGGGCGCCCTGTCGCAGGGGCTGTCGCAATTCGGGATCAACATGCCCCCGATACCGGCGCTGAACGGGGGCGCGACCGCCACGCCGGGTCTCGCCAGCCCCGGCCTGGGCACTCCGGGCCTCGGGACCCCCGGACTGGGGACGACGGGCCTGACCAATCCGGGCGCGACCAGCCCCGGCCTGGCCAGCCCCGGCTTGACCAGTCCCGGTCTGGCCAGCCCCGGCTTGACGAGCCCGGGCCTGACGAGCCCCGGTGCGGCGCCATTGACGCCCGGACTCACCGCTCCCGGCGCGTTGCCCACCACCCCCGGTGGCGGTGTCGCGACTCCGGGTGCCGGGCTCAACCCGGCGCTGTCCAATCCCGGACTGACCAGCCCGGCCGGAGTTTCGCCGGGCCTGGGTGGGCCGGCGGTGTCGCCGAGCGAGGTGCCGATCGACTCCGGGGCCGGGTTGGACCCGGGCGCCGGTGGTACCTACCCGATCCTGGGCGACCCGTCGACCTTCGGTAACGCGTCGCCGATCGGCGGCGGCACCGGCCTGGGCGGCGGATCGGGCACCGGCGGTGCCAGTGGCGGTCTGGTCAACGACGTGATGCAAGCCGCCAACCAGCTGGGTGCCGGCCAGGCGATCGACCTGCTCAAGGGCTTGGTGATGCCGGCCATCACGCAGGGTATGCACGGTGGCGCGGGTGCTCTGCCGGGCGCTGCGGGTGCTCTGCCGGGTGCCGCGGGTGCCCTACCGGGTGCCGCGGGCGCTCTGCCGGGTGCCGCGGGTGCCCTCCCGGGTGCCGCGGGTGCCCTACCGGGTGCGGCCGCGGGCGCTCTTCCCGCCGCCGCGGGCGCGGCCGGCGCGTTGCCGGCGGCCGCCGGTGCGGTACCGGCGCTGCCCCCGGTCTAGTCCTTTACAAACCCTCCACAAGACGGCACCGCAGAAATATCTGCGGTGCCGTCGATTTTTGGTCGACATTCGCCGCCGCTCAGTTCGTGTCGTCTCATAGATAACATTAGGAACACACGTAACATCGGCTGGTGTCTCGCAGTCGTGCGCCGACGATGCTGCTCACCGCCATGGCGGCGACCGTCGTCCTGGTCTCGTGGGTGGCCGACACGACACGCGATCGCGGCGCCGCCAGCCCGGGGCCGTCGCGCGGCACCCAACTGGCCGAACAGCCGCTGGTCGGGTTGGGGGCCGGCGTCACGGTCCGCGAAATCAGTCAGGGCACCCCCTTCTCGCTGGTTGCCCTCACCGGCGACCTGGCCGGCACGTCGACGCGCGTGCGGGCCAAGCACCGCGACGGCTCGTGGGGCCCCTGGTATCAGACCGAGTACGAAACCGCGGCACCCGACGGGGCGACAACGGCGGGGTCCCTCGAGGGGCCCCGCGGCACCGATCCGGTGTTCGTCGGCACCACCACGACGGTTCAGATCGCGGTCACCCGGCCGCTGGACGCCGCGGTGACCCAACCGCCCCCGGCGCCGCCGACGGAGAAACCCGATCTGGGCTATAAGCCGGCATCCCGGGAACAGCCCTTGGGGCAGAACATCTCGGCCGTCCTCATCTCCCCACCGCAGGCGCCGGCCGACACGCATTGGACACCACCGGCCGGAGTCTTGATGCCCGGCCAGGCCCCGCCCATCATCAGCCGCGCGCAATGGGGCGCCGACGAATCGTTGCGATGCGGTTCCCCGCAGTACGACAACGGGATTCGCGCGGCGGTGGTCCACCACACCGCCGGCAGCAACGACTATTCGCCGCTTGAATCGGCCGGCATCGTCAAGGCGATTTACACCTACCACAGCAAGACGCTGGGCTGGTGCGACATCGCGTACAACGCGCTGGTGGACAAGTACGGCCAGGTGTTCGAGGGCAGCGCCGGCGGGATGACCAAGGCTGTCGAGGCCTTCCACACCGGCGGATTCAACCGCAACACCTGGGGTGTGGCGATGATCGGCAACTTCGACGACGTGCCCCCCACCCCGATCCAGCTGCGGACCATGGGCCGGTTGCTGGGCTGGCGACTGGGCCTGGACAACGTTGACCCGAAGGGCACGGTGCAACTGGAATCGGCCGGCAGTCACTACACCACCTTCCCGGCCGGCGCCGTCGCGACGCTGCCGACGATCTTCACCCACCGCGACGTCGGGAACACCGATTGCCCGGGCAACGCGGCCTACGCGTTGATGGACGAAATGCGTGATATCGCATCGCATGTCAACGATCCGCCCGAAGAGTTGCTCAAGGCGCTGCAGGGCGGTGCGATCTATGACCACTGGCAGGCGATCGGCGGGATGAGCAGCGTACTGGGCTCGCCGACCTCACCGGAAGACAGCGCGGAGGGCGACGCCCGCTTCGTCACCTTCGCCCGGGGCGCGATGTACTGGTCGCCCGACACCGGCGCCCAGCCGGTCACCGGCGCCATCTACGACGCCTGGGGCTCGCAGAGCTATGAACGCGGCCCGCTCGGATTGCCGACCAGCGCGGAAATTCAAGAGCCGCTACAGATTACGCAGAATTTCCAGCATGGCACGCTGAACTACGAGCGGCTGACCGGAAACGTCTCCGAGGTGGTCGACGGGATCACCATTCCACTGACCACCGAATCCCCGAGCGGCCCAACGGTTCCGACCGAGCACTTCTCGCTGCCGTCACACCCGACGCCCACGTGACGCAGCCCTAAAGCCACCAGCGTTCCAGCACGCGGCCCACACCGTCGTCGTTGTTGGGGGCGGTCACCTCGTCGGCGGCGGCCTGCACGTCGGGATGGGCATTGCCCATCGCAACGCCATGTCCGGCCCACCGCAGCATCGGCAGATCGTTGGGCATATCGCCGAACGCCACCACCTCCTCGGGGGCGATCTGCAACGGCCGCGCGATCTCGTCGATGCCGGTGGCCTTGCTGGTGCCCAGCGGCACGATCTCGACCAGTCCGTTGTTGGTGGAGTAGGTGATGTCGCCCGCGATGCCGATGTGCTTGGCCAATTCGGCCGCCATGTCGGCGCTGCGGGCTCCGGACCGGCGGATGAGCAGCTTGATCGCCGGGGCGCTGAGCAGATCCTGGATCGACACCTCGGTGTTGTCCGGGTTCAGCCAGGCATGCTCGTAGCCCGGCGAGCTGACGAACTGCGGCGTCGCCGTGTCGTGCGCGCTTTCGCCGATCCGCTCGACGGCCAAACCGGCGCCCGGGATGACGCGGGTGGCCAGCTCCGCCAGCTCGGCCAGGGTGTCGACGCTCAGCGTGCGGGTGGACACCACCCGGTCGGTCGCGGCGTCGTAGATGACGGCGCCGTTGGCGCACACCGAGATCGGCGCGAAACCCAGCGCGTCGACGACCGGACGTATCCAGCGCGGCGGGCGGCCGGTGGCCACCACGAACTGCGCACCGGCGCCCACCGCGGCGCGGATGGCGTCGCGGGTGCGCGGGGAGATCTTCTCGTCGTCGTCGAACAGGGTGCCGTCGACGTCGCAGGCGATGAGCGCCGGCAGGGTCATCGAGACCGTCCCCCTCGCCGGCTGGCCGGACCGCTCAATGCAGCCCGCTCTGGTTCTGCCCGGGCCGGGTCACGCCGTCGGTGCCGTACTTGCGCATTCGCTCCTGCAGCTCCGACAACCGCAGGGCCCGGGAATCCTCTTGGGTGGGCGCGCTGCCGCCCAGCCGCCGCGGCACCCAGAATTCGTCCTTCGGGTGCGGATATTCCTCCTGCACCCGGTACAGCAGGTCGTTCATCGCCGAACGCAACAGCAGGTTGAGTTCCTCGGGTGTGCCGCGCGGCGGCAACGGCTGCCCGGCCGCCACCGTGATCGGGACCTTGTTGCGGAACACCTTCTTGGGATGGTCCTTGGGCCAGATCCGGTGCGCGCCCCACACGACGATCGGAACGATCGGCACGTGGGCGTCCAGCGCCATGCGCGCCGCCCCCGTCTTGAACTCGCGCAGTTCGAAGCTGCGACTGATGGTGGCCTCGGGATGCATCCCGATCAGCTCGCCCTCGCGCATGCGCTGCACGGCCACCTCGAAGGCGTCGTGCCCGGACCTGCGGTCCACCGGGATCAGCCGGGCGTGATTGATGACGTAGTTGACCGCCTTCACGTCGGCCATCTCCGCCTTGATCATGAAGTAGGCGCGCCGGTGACGCTCGCGCACGGCCATCAGCGTCGGCAGCCAGTCCAGATAGCTGGTGTGGTTCTGGGCCAGCAAGGCGCCGCCGCGCGCGGGAATGTTCTCCAGGCCGTGATAGGTGAACTTGGTCCCCTGCATCGCGACCATCGGCGGAACGATCCATTCCGCCAGCCGGTAGAACCCCTCGGGCATGTTCTCTCCTTCGCCTACTGCGACGGGCGCTCGGCCCTTTTAGCCGCGCGGGCCGCCGCCTCGGTTGCCTCGATGCGAGCGGCCTCGGCCGGGGTCGGCGCTGCGCCGCCCAGCCGGCGCGGCAGCCAATACGCTCCCGGCTCGCCCGGATAGTCCTCTTGCGCGCGGTGCAGCAAGGTGGTCATCGAGTCGCGCAGGGCGGCGTCGGTCTGCGCAATGTCTTCGCGCGCCGTCAATGGCGCGCCTACCTGCACAGTAATGGGTATTTTGGCGCGGCCCACATTTCGCGGGTGATCCTTGGTCCAGATGCGCTGCGCCCCCCAGACGATCACCGGCACGATCGGGACGTCGGCTTCGATGGCCATCCGCGCGGCGCCGGTCTTGAACTCCTTGAGCTCGAAGCTGCGGCTGATCGTGGCCTCCGGATACACCCCCACCAATTCACCCTCGCGCAGCCGCTGCACCGCCACCGCGTAGGCGCCCGCCCCGGCGCCGCGATCCACCGGGATGGTGCGGGTGTGCTTGATCAGGAAGTTGACCGGCTTGACCTGCTGCATCTCGGCCTTGATCATGAACCGCAGCCGACGCCCCCGGAGGTGGACGGCCAGCGCGGCCGGCAGAAAGTCGACATAGCTGGTGTGGTTGATCGCCACCACGGCGCCGCCCCGCTCGGGGATCTGCTCCTCACCGCGGAAGGTGATCTTGGTGCCGGTGGCCCTGACCACCAGATGAGCCAGCAGCTCCAAGGCGCGGAAGGTCGGCTCCACCATCGATCACGACTCCGGCGCCCCTGCGGACCGGGCCCGCCGGGCCGCCCGGGCGGCCGCCTCCTCGGCCTCCAACTGGGCCGCCTCCGCCAACGATGGCGCGCCCCCGCCCAGCCGGTGGGGCACCCAGAACTCGCCGGCGGGGTGCGGCCCGTACATTTCCTGCGCGCGCTCCAGCAGATGCTGCATGCGCGAGTGCAGCAGCCCCTTGAGCTCCTCGACGGCCAGCGTCGGCTCGATCGGTTCGCCGACCAGCACGATGATCGGAACCTTGGGCCGCCAGAGCTTTTTCGGGTGGTCCTTGGTCCAGATCCGCTGGGCGCCCCAGACGATGTGCGGAACGATCGGCACCCCGGCCTCGACCGCCATCCGCGCGGCGCCGGATTTGAATTCCTTGATCTCGAAGCTGCGGCTGATCGTGGCCTCGGGATAGACGCCGACCAGCTCGCCGTCCTTGAGGTTGCGGACGGCGTCCTCGAAGGAGGCGGCGCCGTCCTGGCGATTCACCGAGATGTGCCGCAGGCTGCGCATGATCGGCCCGGTGACCTTGTGGTCGAACACCTCCTGCTTGGCCATGAACCGCACCTTGCGGCCCAGACCCTGCTTGTAGGCCGGCAACCCCGCGAACGTGAAGTCCAGGTAGCCGGTGTGGTTGATCGCGATGACCGCTCCGCCGCTGGTCGGCAGGTTCTCCACGCCGGCGATCGTGATCTTCAGGCCCTGGACGCGCCAGACCAGGCGGGCGAGTTGAATGACAGTCCCGTAAACCGGTTCCACAGCAGTTCAGCCTAATGCTCCCCGCCACCCGCCGTCCCCAGAGCCGAGAATCCAAAGCGCCGCAAGGAGGCCGTCGTTGTCCGCCCCGTCATCCCCACCGCCTGTGCCTGCGATCGTCGACCGGTTCGCCGCCGGCCGGCCGGTGCGGGCGGTCTGGGTCAATGAGCTCGGCGGAGTGACCTTTCGGGTAGGTGCTGACGCGGCTGCTGGGCACGCCACCGGCGGGGTTGAATTCATCAAGGTGGCGGAGCCGGGCACCACCGACCTGGCCGGTGAGGCGCAGCGTCTGCGGTGGGCACGTCACTACCTGAGGACGGTGCCGGAAGTGCTCGGCCACGGGATGGCCGGGGACCATTCGTGGCTGCACACTCGCGGGCTGCCCGGCCTGCCGGCCGTGCATCCACGGTGGCTGGCGGCACCGGACGTCGCGGTGTGCGCAATCGGTGCGGGTCTGCGCGAATTGCATGACCGGCTTCCGGCTCAGGCGTGCCCCTTCGACTGGTCGGTGAGTGCGCGGCTGGCCGCATTACCGCCGGCAGCCCGGTCGCCGCTTGGTGAGCCACCGTCGGTCGACCGGCTGGTGGTCTGCCACGGCGATGCCTGCGCGCCGAACACGTTGATCGATGGCCAGGGCCGCTACAGCGGACATGTTGACCTCGGCGACCTCGGTGTGGGCGATCGGTGGGCCGACCTCGCGGTGGCAACGCTGTCGCTGGGCTGGAACTACCCCGGTCGGGGATGGGAGGGGGAATTCTTCGCCGCATACGGTGTCGAGCCCGACCCAGTGCGCATCGACTACTACCGGCGGTTGTGGAACGCCGAAGATGCCGGCTCGCGCTAAGCTCGGGGGCTGAAAAGCCGTCATCCCCGGCCGAGGCCGCAGAAGCCTTTCGAAGGCCTTCTACCGGCCCCAGGAAGGTATCAGTGCAGGTCACCAGCGTCGGCCACGCCGGATTTGTGATCCAGACCCAAGCGGGCAGCATCCTGTGCGACCCCTGGGTCAATCCGGCCTACTTCGCGTCCTGGTTCCCGTTCCCGGACAACAGCACGCTGGACTGGGACGCGTTGGGTGCCTGCGACTACCTGTATGTGTCGCACCTGCACAGGGACCATTTCGACGCGAAGAATCTGGCCGAGCACGTCAATAAGGACGCCGTGGTGTTGCTGCCGGACTTTCCGGTACCCGACCTGCGAAACGAATTGCAAAAGCTGGGGTTTCACCGATTCTTCGAGACCAGCGATTCGGTCAAGCACCGGATCGCCGGCCCGAAGGGCGAGCTTGACGTCATGATCATCGCGCTGCGGGCGCCCGCCGACGGTCCGATCGGCGATTCGGCGCTGTTGGTTTCCGACGGCGCGACAACGGTTTTCAACATGAACGACGCCCGGCCGGTGGATCTGGACGCGCTGGCCACCGAATTCGGGCACATCGATGTGCACCTGCTGCAGTACTCCGGGGCCATCTGGTACCCGATGGTCTACGACATGCCGGCCCGCGCCAAGGAGTCGTTCGGCATTCAGAAGCGGCAACGCCAGATGGACCGCGCCCGCCAATACCTCACCCAGGTCGGGGCGACGTGGGTGGTCCCGTCCGCGGGGCCACCCTGCTTCCTCGATCCGGAACTGCGCCACCTCAACGACGACCATGCGGATCCGGCCAACATCTTCCCCGACCAGGTGGTGTTCCTGGATCAGATGCGCAGACACGGCCACGCCGGCGGCCTGCTGATGATTCCCGGGTCGACCGCCGATTTCACCGGCTCGCAGCTCAATTCGCTGACCCACCCGCTGCCCACCGACCAGGTCGAGGCCATCTTCACCACGGGCAAGGCCGACTACATCGCCGACTACGCCGAGCGGATGGCGCCCGTCGTCGCCGCCGAGCGGGCGAGTTGGGCACCGGCCACCGGGGAGCCGCTGCTGGAACCGTTGCGCGCCCTGTTCGAGCCGATCATGTCGCAAAGTGACGAGATCTGCGACGGAATCGGTTATCCCGTCGAACTGGTGCTGGGGCCGGAAATCGTGGTCCTGGACTTCCCGAAACGTGCCGTGCGGGAACGCATTCCGGATGAAAAGGTCCGCTACGGTTTCGAGATAGCGCCGGAGCTGGTTCGCACCGTGCTGCGCGATCGCGAGCCGGACTGGGTCAACACCATCTTCTTGTCGACCCGGTTTCGGGCTTGGCGTGTCGGCGGCTACAACGAGTACCTGTACACGTTCTTCAAGTGCCTGACCGACGAACGGATCGCTTACGCCGACGGCTGGTTCGCCGAGACGCACGACGACTCGGCGTCGGTCACGCTGGACGGCTGGGAGATTCAGCGCCGCTGCCCGCACCTCAAGGCCGACCTGTCGAAATTCGGGGTCGTCGAGGGAAACACGTTGACCTGCAACCTGCATGGCTGGCAGTGGCGACTGGACGACGGACGCTGCCTGACCGCCAAGGGCCACCAGCTGCGGAGTTCGCGGGCGTGAGCGCATCTTACGACGACGGCCTGATCCAGCTGGATCGTGCGGCGATTACGTTGCGCCGCTACCACTTTCCTTCCGGCACGGCGAAGGTGATCGCGCTCGACGCGATCCGCGGGTACAAGGCCGAGCAGCTGGGCCTTTTCACCCAGCGGTTCCGGATCTGGGGCAGCTCGGACTTCCGCCGCTGGTTGCCGCTGGACATCGGCCGCCCGCTCAAGTCGACGCTGATCACGCTGGACGTGCCGGGCACGCGGCCCAGCCCGGCGTTCACGCCGGCGCGTCCCGAAGAATTCACCGCCCTGCTGGACGACCTGCTCGGCCGGCGCGGTTAGGACGCCCCCGCGGCCCCGCGGTCGGCGAGCGCCTGGCGCGCCGCGTTGTAACCGGGGATGAAGGTGATGCCGGGGCCCCCGTGACAGCCCGCGCTGCCCAGATACAGGCCCTCGATCGGGATCGGCTGGCCGAGGAAGCCCCGCGGGCCGGGCCGGTTGGGCCCGATCTGGTTGGCGTTCAACAGACCGTGGCAGTAATCCCCGCCGGGCGCGCCGAACATGACGCCCATGTGCCTGGGCGTGAAGGTGGTGTGCCGGATGATGCTGCGTTCGAAATTCGGGGCGAGCCGGGTGACCTTGTCGATCACCCGCTGGCCCATCTCGACCTTGGCCTGCCCGTAGTCGACGTCGCCCTCGATCGGGAAGAACAGCGCGAACGCCGACGCGGCGTGCTTGCCGTCGGGTGCGAGGCCCGGGTCGTTCTGCGACGGGATCTGCAGCACGACGGTCGGGTCGGCCGGGACGATGCCGCGCCGCGCGTCCTCCCATTGCTGCTGGACTTCCTCCGGCGTGCAGAACAGGCCGATCGAGGCCTGCATGGCCGGTGAGTTGAGGGCCTCATACGGCGCGGCGAAGACGGGCGCCTCCTCGAGCGCGAAATGCATCTGCAGGTAGCTGCCGCGGTGGTCGATGCGGGCATAGCGTTCCCGGATATCGGCGGGCAGCGCGCCCTGTTCGATCATCTCGTTGAGCGTGACGTCCGGCGCGATCCCCGAGACGACGATCGGGGCGTGCAACGTCTCGCCCGCCTCGGTGCGCACGCCGGTCACCCGCCCGTCGGCGACGAGGATCTCGGTCACCTTGGTGCGCAACCGAAGTTCACCGCCATGACTTTCCAGGACGTCGCACAGGTGCGAGGTGAGCGCGCCGATGCCGCCGCGCAGCTTCTTCATCTGCATGGTGTCGCCGTCGGGTACGCCGAGCCCGAAGGCGAGCGCGGCCGCGCTGCCCGGCGTGGCCGGGCCCCGGTAGAGCGTATTGACGGCCAGCACGGTCATCGAGCCGCGGATCGCACCGAACTTCTCCCGGTCGGGCAGATAGCGGTCCAACACGTCGGTGACCGAGCCGAACAGCATGTCGTCGATCGCCGAGCGCTCGAATTCGTTTGTGGCGCAGGCATACATCTCGTCGATGCTCTTGGGTAATGTGCCGGCTTCGAACCGGCCCAGCGCGCGGGTCGGGCCCTGGCTCCACGCCATCAGCCCCGCCATCCCGTTGACGGCGTCGGCGCCGTGCACCTCGTTGAGATGGGTGAACAGCTTGACGGGGTCGCTGTACTGGATCAGCGGATCGTCGCCGACGCCGCGCACCGCCACCGACATCACGTCCAGGTCGATGGTCGGCAAGGTGTCCAGGCCCAGGTCGTCGACCACCACCTGCGACGTCGGGAACTGCACCGAGCCGGCGATCTCGAACTGGTATCCGTCGAAAAGCTCGACGGTGGAAGCCATGCCACCCGCGTAGAGCTTGGGATCCAGGCACACCGTGCGCAGCCCGGCCTTGGCCAACAGCACTGCCGCGGTGAGCCCGTTGTGCCCGGCACCGATAACTATCGCGTCGTATTCAGTCATGTCCTGCCCTCCGAAAGGGAGGCTCGCACGACCGCAAAGTTTTGTCAATTATGACGAAACTGCGGTGATCCACGTGCCGGAGATCCCGCCGCGCAGCGACTCGAGCGCCACGTGGGTGATCCGGGCCAGTTCGCCGAGCGACCGGTCGTCGCCGACCATCCAGGCCTCCATGGCGCCGAACACCGCGGCCGCGATGCACCGCGCGGTCACGGTGACCCGCAGCCGCACATCCGGCGTTCGATCGGCCGCGCCACTGCGCCGGCGCAGCTGCTCCTCGATGGCGTCGGCCAGGTCAGCCTGGACGTCGCGGATGTGGCGGACGATGCGCCCCTGGTCCAGATCACCGCCCCGCAGCGCGGCGATTTTCGTCACGGCCTCAACGTCATACGGGAAGGCGAAGACCGCCGCCTGCACCGAGTCGATGACCGGCTCGTCGACCGGCCTGGCCTCCAGCGCCGCGCGAAACCAGTGCAGCCCGGTGTAGTCGGCGAACAGCAGGTCGTGCTTGGAGCTGAAGTGGCGGTAGAACGTCCGCAACGACACCCCGGCGTCCGCGGCGATCTGCTCGGCCGACGTGTCCTCCACGCCCTGGGCCAGGAACCGCACCACGGCGGCCTGGCGCAGCGCTTCGCGCGTGCGCTCGCTGCGCGCCGTCTGAGCGGGCCGGACCATGGCAGTAAGGTATCAAGAAACTTTTTGACAATATTGACAAAACTTCCGAACCGGGGCGAGACTGCGCCCATGGTCTCGCTACTCACCCACGCGGTACTCGGACTGGCGGTCATCAGCTGGATCGTCCTGGCCAACAGAGAAGTTTTCACCCGGCCGGCCGGCGGCCCGCTGTTCTCACCGATGGAAGTCGTGTACTACGTCGTCGGCATCGCGTCGGTCGCCCTCGGCTGGTACTTCAACATCACCTACGTGCAGCAGTACGCGCACGGATCCACCAATCCGCTGTGGGGCGAACACGGCAGCTGGCTCGAATACATCAGGCTGATGTTCACCAACCCGGCCGCCAGCTCGGCCAGCCAGGACTACACGATCGCCAATGTCGTTCTGCTGCCGATCTTTACGATCGTGGACGGCTACCGCAGGGGCCTGCGCCACCCGTGGCTGTACTTCGTGTCCAGCCTGTTCACCAGCTTCGCGTTCGCGTTCGCGTTCTACTTCGCCACGATGGAGCGCCAGCGCCGCCACGAACGCGACCGTACGACGGTAGCCGCTTAGCCGACCGGTTTGGTGGCCCGCCATTTCTGCCGGCCGCCCTTGACCTCGGTGTGGATGTCGGTGAATCCCGCCGACGCAAGCCGCGCCGGCAGGTCGGCCGGCGGAATCGGGTTGTAGGTGTCGGCGACGTGCAGCAGCCGAAATGCCAGGGACGGGACGCCGTCGCTGCCGGCGAAGACCCCGCCCGGTTGCAGCACCCGGAACGCCTCGGCGAACAGGCGGTCCTGCAGTTCGGCGCGAGGCACGTGGTGCAGCATGGTGAAGCACACCACCGAGGTGAAATGGTCTGTCGGCAAACCGGTTTCGCTGCCGTCGCCGTGGATGATGCGCGCGCGATCACCGTAGCGGCGCTGCAGACGATCGGCCATCGCGCCGTCGACCTCGACCGCGGTGAGCGAGGCCGCCCGATCGATCAGCGCACGCAGCGTCGCCCCGTAGCCGGGGCCGATTTCCAAAGTCCGCGCGCCCAATTCGACGTCCCGCAGGGCCCACGGCAACAGCTGATCGGCCACCGCCTGCTCCCAGCCCGCGGAGCTACAGCGCCGCCGGTGCAAAAGATTCATCGCCATACCGAGAACGCTAGGCGCCCACACGGGGTGCGGGCTTCCGATATCCTGCCGTGATATGTCGGAATGCAGCCATCACGGGCTGGCGACTTCGTCGCAGACGTTGCCGCCGGGATCCCACATCGAGCGGCACCGGCATCCTCTGCACCAGATCGTCTACCCGTCCTCGGGTGCCGTCTCGGTGACCACCCCGACCGGAATGTGGATCACGCCGGCGAACCGCGCGATCTGGATACCGGCGGGGTGCTGGCACGAACACAAGTTCCACGGCACCACGCAGTTTCACGGCGTCGCGCTGGACCCCGACCGCTACCGCCGCGGCCCCGCGGCCCCCGCCGTGCTGGCGGTCAATCCCTTGATGCGCGAACTGATCATCGCGTGTTCGCAAACCGATGGCACCGACACCGACGAGCACCACCGGATGCTGGCCGTGCTGCACGACCAGTTACAGGCCACCAGCATCGGGGAGGCGCTGTGGATTCCCACACCGGTCGACGGCCGGCTGCGGCAAGCGTGCGCGCTGATCGCCGACAACCTGCGGGAGTCATTGTCGCTGCGGCAAATCGGTGACCGGCTCGGGGTCGGCCAGCGCACGCTGAGCCGCCTGTTCAGCGACGAACTGGCGATGACGTTCCCGCAGTGGCGCACCCAGGTGCGGCTGCAGCACGCCCTGATGTTGCTCGCCGAGCGGCGCGACGTCACGTCGGTGGCGGCCGAATGCGGCTGGGCCACACCGAGTGCGTTCATCGACACCTACCGGCGAGCCTTCGGGCATACGCCCGGCCAGGTGGCCGCCAAGGCGCGCTAGTTATTAGTGGCGATTCGGCTCGAGCACCTCGGTGCCGACGAACGGCACCAGGGCCTCGGGCACCCGCACGCTGCCGTCGGGCTGTTGGTGGTTTTCCAGGATCGCCACCAACCACCGCGTGGTGCCCAGCGTGCCGTTGAGCGTGGCGGCGGTCTGCGGTTTGCCCGCCTCGTCGCGAAAGCGGGTGGCCAGCCGGCGCGCCTGGAACGTGGTGCAGTTCGAGGTGGACGTCAGCTCGCGGTAGGCGCCCTGCGTGGGAACCCAAGCCTCACAATCGAATTTGCGCGCGGCCGACGACCCGAGATCGCCCGCGGCGACATCGATCACCCGGTACGGCACCTGGATGCGGGCCAGCATCTCGCGCTGCCAGCCCAACAGCCGCTGGTGTTCCGCCTCGGCGTCCGCGGGGGTGCAGTAGACGAAGCCCTCGACCTTGTCGAACTGATGCACCCGAATGATGCCGCGGGTGTCCTTGCCGTAGCTGCCGGCCTCGCGGCGAAAACACGACGACCACCCCGCGTATCGCAGCGGCCCGCCGGACAGGTCCAGGATCTCGTCGGCGTGGTAGCCGGCCAGCGGCACCTCCGAGGTGCCCACCAGGTAGAGGTCGTCGGCCTCCACGCGGTAGACCTCGTCGGCGTGGGCGCCCAGGAACCCGGTGCCGGCCATCACCTCGGGGCGC
>NZ_LZKV01000255.1:0-29754 GCF_001672995.1 Mycobacterium sp. 1482292.6
ACCCACTCGCCGCGATGCCGAAAACCCGACGCGGTCGTACCGGTGTCCACGGGCACCACCGCGCCCCGTTGCGGCGCAACGCCTTTGGACCTGGCGGTGTAGGCGGCGCGCAAGTCGGTCTGGTCCGGCAGCGGTCCATTGGTCAGCTGGCCCCAGGCGGCGGAGACGGTCGCAAAATATCCCAGCCACGCGTTGATGGTCAGGCCCGCGCTCAACAGGCAGAACGATGCCGCGAACACGCACACATTGCGTCGCCACCACCCGGCGCGGCGCCAGCTGGCGACTGCGACCGCGACGGCCGAGCCCGCCAACGTGGTCCACAGCCACATTTGCCATGGCGGCGGTTCGCTGGCCAGCCCGAGGGTGCTGTAGTACCAGTGCGTCGCGGCGCCGGTGGCAGCGCCGACCGCCGCGACCAGCGGGACCCGCCGGCTCCACCAGCGCCGCGCCCGCCAGGCGATGGAGTAGGCCAGCGCCGCAACGGGGCGCGGTGGTGCCCGTGGACACCGGTACGACCGCGTCGGGTTTTCGGCATCGCGGCGAGTGGGTGTACCTGCCGCCGGCCTGGTTCACCGCAGCGCCGCCACGCCTGCCCCCGGTCTTGATGATCGGAGGCGAGTTCAACACATCGGCTGACTGGATTCGCGCCGGCGACGCCGTCGCCACCCTGGACGCGTTCGCGGCGGACCACGGCGGTAACGCGCCGCTGGCCGTCTTCGTCGACGCCAGCGGTGGCTTCACCGTCGACACCGAGTGCGTCAACGGGTCGCGCGGCAACGCCGCCGATCACCTGATCGACGACGTGATCCCGTGGGCCGCCCAGCAATTCGGCCTGCCGGCGCAAGCGAAATGGGGCGTCGTCGGCTTCTCCTCCGGAGGCACCTGCGCGGTGGACCTGGCCGTGATGCACCCCGACAGGTTCAGCGCCTTTGTCGACATCGGCGGCGACATCGCCCCCAACGCGGGCACCCGGGCACAGACCATCGACCGGCTCTTCGGCGGCGACGCCGCGGCGTGGGCACGCTTCGACCCCAGCACGGTGATCACCCGCCACGGGCCTTACTCCAATCTGGTCGGACTGTTCGCGGTTCCCGGCTCCGTGGGGCGCGCCGCTGCCGAATCGCTGTGCCAACTGGGCACCGCCAACGGCATCGACTGCGCGGTGGTCGGTCTGCCCGGCAAACACGATTGGCCCTCGGCCGCATCGGCTTTCGCGGCGACGCTGCCTTGGCTCGCCGGTCGGCTCGAGACGCCCGGCGTCCCCCACGCGGCGTTCCCGTGACGCGCCCGCGGCCTGCGTTGAGTAGCTCATGAAAATGCCTGTCTAGCTGGCGGTCCATGCGCGTCGACCGTCGAGATCGTGTCAGATCCTGCACACGAATGCGTGGAGCTGCGCGAGGCCGGTCTCCGGCGTCATGTCCAGCACCCTCCCGCAATCTGCGTTTCGTCAACTAAAATCGACGTTGTGTCGAGTTTTTGTTAGGGTCGGCAGCGGTCCGGTCGAGCAGAGGAGATGTCCAATGAAGACCTTTCTGATCACGGGGGTAAGCAGCGGCCTGGGGCGAGCCTTCGCTGCAGGCGCACTAGAGGCCGGGCACACCGTGGTGGGCACCGTGCGTCGGCGGGCAGACCTCGATGCATTCGAAGCGCTGGCGGCCAACGCCCACGGTCGGCTCCTGGACGTGACCGATGAAAAGGCAGTGTTCGCGACGGTTAAGGACGTCGAGGCGACCGTCGGTCCGATCGACGTGGTGATCGCCAACGCGGGCTATGGGCTCGAGGGCATCTTCGAGGAGACGCCCTTGAGCCAGCTGCGGGCTCAGTTCGAGACCAACGTCTTTGGGGTGGCGGCGACCCTTCAGGCCGTCCTTCCGTATATGCGTGAACGTCGCGGCGGTCACCTGATGGCGGTGACGTCGAT
The DNA here is from genome assembly GCF_001672995.1 of Mycobacterium sp. 1482292.6. Lineage (NCBI taxonomy): Bacteria > Bacillati > Actinomycetota > Actinomycetes > Mycobacteriales > Mycobacteriaceae > Mycobacterium > Mycobacterium sp. 1482292.6. The sequence goes on from NZ_LZKV01000255.1 coordinate 1,922, forward strand.
GGGCGGGTTGATGGCCCCGGCGGGCCTAACCGCCTACTGCGGCAGCAAGTTCGCGCTGGAGGGACTGCTGGAGAGCTTGGGTAAGGAAGTCGCCGGGTTCGGCATTCATGTCACGGCGATCGAACCGGGTTCGTTCCGGACCGACTGGGCCGGTAGGTCCATGAGACGCGTAGACCGCTCCATCGCCGATTACGACGACGTGTTCACGCCTATTCGTGAAGCCCGCCTACAGGCGAGCGGGAACCAGCTCGGTGACCCCGCGAAGGCCGCAGCCGCAGTGTTGCAGGTGCTTGACTCGACCGATCCCCCACGGCATCTTGTGCTGGGGTCTGACGCATTGCGGCTCATCAGGGCCGCGCGTCAAACCGTCGATCAGGAGATCGACAAGTGGGAGTCACTGTCTCGGACAACGGACTTCCCCGACGGACGTCAGATCGCAGCCAGCTAGCCATGCCAGCGAAAACCAAGCCCACCCGACGACATGCCGCCACGCCCCGAAAAGGGGATATGCGGGAACAGGCCATCCTCGACACCGCCGAACGACTCCTGGGCGAACAAGGCTACGAAGCAATGACGATCGCCGACATCGCAAAGGGCGCGGGGATCACGCGGGGTGCCCTGTACTTCTATTTCGGCTCCAAACAGGAGGTCATCACGGCGCTCGTCGCGCGTACCGTGGATGCCCTCCGGAAGAAATCGCGCGCAGCCGCGGACGACGCCGCACGTGGTGAGCATGCCATCGACGAGGCGATGATCAGAACCGAGGCGCTGTGGCGCCAGCACGGGGTCGTGATGCGCGCGGCGATCGACCTGGCGTCGTCGGTGCCCGAGATCGACACGCTCTGGAACGACACCGCCGAGATCTTCGTCGGCGCCATCGCCGAAATACTGCGGCACATGGGCGCTCCGTCACGCAGTGCGAGCCACGACCAGGCAGCCCTTGCACGCGCCTTGTGCTGGATGATCGAGCGCAGTTTCTACCAAGGCTCCCGGATTTCGAACGCCGAGCTGGCCCGCGCCAGGAAGGCCTGTACCGAGATCTGGCGTCGAGTCGCCTGTTGACCGCCGACGGCCTGCTCACTGCGGCTGAGTTAAGGAATCGGACGGAATCGAATACTGCTGGCTGCCAGCAAAGTTCGTAATTTCTCAGTGAATCAAGCTCGATCACAGATGCGCGCTCCCCGGTCCGTCGGGCCAGCGATCCACGACCAAGAACCCGCCAAGCCGTGGGCTGTCGTGCATCCGATGAATCTTTCAGTGCCGCAGGGTTGCGTGTCGTCGCGATGAGTTTTGGCCTCCGGTGCAGTCTGATCTTCATGGGCAAACTGATCTACGGCTTCAACGTGTCGGTGGACGGGTACATCGCCGATGCACAAGGCAACATCGACTGGGGCGATCCGAGCGACGAACTGCACCAGTACTGGAACGACTTCGAGAGGGAGACCGCCCTGTCGTTCTACGGGCGGCGGCTCTACGAACTGATGTCCGCGTACTGGCCGACCGCCGATAGTGCTCCGGACGCCACTCCTCTGATCGTTGACTTCGCCCGCACCTGGCGCGAAATGCCCAAGGTTGTGTTCTCGCGGACCTTAGAGTCCGTCCACTGGAACTCGCGCCTGGAACGCGGTGACCCGGTCGAAGTGGTGAGGAGGTTGAAAGCCGAAACGGACGGCAGGCTGGAGGTCGCCGGCGCGACGCTGGCCGCGCCGATCGTGCAGGCCGGACTGGTGGACGAATACCGGATTGTGGTCGCGCCCATCGCCGTGGGCGGCGGCACCGCGTTCTTCCCGACCCTGCCGTCATGGATCTCGCTGCGGTTGCTTGAGAACCGCACCTTCCCGGGTGGCACGGTCCTGCTGCGCTACGAGGCGAAACACGACTGACTTACTTGCCTCTCGCGATCGAGGTTGTCGCCGCATTGGCGCCGACCGTGTCGTCGAGGTGTTGGATCGACTGGCTCTCACCCACGGGACGCCGCACTACGTGCGGTTCGACAACGGTCCGGAGTTCGTGGCGCACGCCGCGCTTGACTGGTGCCGATTCGACTGTGCTGGCTCACTTTTGTTGATCCAGGGTCGCCTTGGCGGAATGCCTGGATCGAGTCGTTCAACGGCCGGCTGTGCGACGAATTGCTCAACGCGTGGCACTTCGACTCCCTGCTGGAAGCCCGCGTGATTATCGAAGACTGGCGTCGCGACTACAAGCCAACCGGGCCCACTCCGTCCATGGTGAACTCACCCGGGCCGAGTTCGCTCTACAGTGGACCACGTCCCATCAACCCCAAGCCGCATAGCGACTGGACCACCAAAGTGGGGACGGATGTTGTGGCTGCGCCAGCCTGCACGGCGTCAAACGTCCTGGAGCTGCGCCAGACGCCGCTCTCGGGCTATCAGAAAGAGTGGAACGGCCACGCTGATATCCACAACGAACGCCAGCACGACGTACACCCACAGGTACTTGACGTCGGTCCTGCGTGCCTCGACAACCATGAAGACCAGCGCTGCCACGGAGACCAGTGTCAGGTCGATGGTCATGGAGCTGACCGCGTGATTGGCGAAACAGCTAGCGAGGAAGTCGAGCGTGTCCCCGCCGGCCGAGAAGTACGCGATGTTGTGCGCCCACGTGGCGATGAGCGCCACCAGCGCGATCACACCGTAAAGAATGCAAAGGTTTCGTCGGGCAGCGGTCACACCCGTCAGTATTTAGTCATCAGAGTAATTGTCAATATGTGGATCGGGTTGCTTCAGGCGACCTCCGTTGCGGTTGGTTCGATAGGTTCGGTGATCGTGATGTCGCCGAGGCGTACGAGCAGCTTGCCTTTTTGGAACACCGCGCCGGCACGGACGAGGCGACTAGGTGTGGACGGCCCGCCAGCGTGCGTGTGAGCGCTCAATGGCCTGTAGGCCATGGCATATCGGCCGCACGTGAACGCGGGGCCCTTGGTCACTTCGGTCGGCAAACGCACGGTCGGGAATATCGACCTTCCGGGTCAACGGTGCGCAGGTGAACCCAGGGCTCGGCCGGATACTTGTAGATGTCCAGCAGCAAGTCGGCGTCTTCACGATCTAAGCGACTTCAGCGCCGTCGAGCAACTGCGCAAACGCGATCCGGCCCTACTCGCCTAACATTCCCACCATGAGCGACGAAAACGATGAGCTAGCAGCCGTCCTGCAATATCTAGAAGAAGACGAGAAAACGGCCCGTGAGAACGGACAAAACGATCTGGCGGACCAGATTGCCACCCAACGCCGCAAGCTCCTCGAAGCACCGCCCGCTGATCTGGTTCAGCTGTTTAACGACATTGCTGACGCGCTAGAAACGAGCCTTGAAGCAGCAGGGACCGATGACATCCTTACCGGCGACACCATCACCTACCTCCGCAGAACCGCCAAGGACATCGACCGCCACGACCGATAACACAGCATGGGTTGGGTGGTCGGGCGGCAAATGTCTCAGGCAGCGATGCGTGAACCACGTAGTTGCCACTACGGCCATAATCGGCCGCGATCCCAACCCTCCCCGTTGCGTTCATAGCGCAGTCGATGGTGGCGTCGGTCAGGCGCGCCCTGCCAAAACTCGACGTAATCGGGTCGCACAGCGTATGAAATCCATTCAGGTGGGGCGACTTCGGGGTTATCGCGCAGTTCGCGGTGAGCCTTGGCGATGTGTGCTTCCAGCTCGGCTCCATCGGTGAGCGGTTGACTTTGCCTCATCGTCAATGCGATCGCGCGCGACTCCAATGGACGGGCCAAGAAGTCTTGCGCGCTGGCTTGAGCTCCGTCATTGACGACCGCGCCACCAATCCGCACTTGTCGAACCAATGCAGCCCAGTAGAAGGTCAACGCCGCAACAGGATTGGCCGACAGGTCACGGCCTTTTTGGCTGACCGAATTGACCGCGAAGTGCCAGCCCCGTTCATCGACGGCTTTAATAATCAGCACCCGAGCCCGTGGTAAGCCTCGTGCGTCAACGGTCGACAGCGTCATCGCATGCGGTTCGGGAAGGGCGGCCTCGACGGCATCCTGCAACCACCTGATGAATAACGAAACAGGTTCTGCTGGAACGTCGTCGGTGTCGAAACCGGGGGCATGGCCGGTCAAGACGGGCAGGCTACGCAGGAACGCGCGGCCACCGTCGTCATCAGACCATCGCATAGGCACAGCAGACTCCTCGAAGATCGAGGAGCACCCAGGCGGTCGATGCGTCCGAATCTTTGGCTTCCCAGTGGTGTTCCACCCGCGCCAGTCGCCAATTCAACAGACTCTACGCCGCCAAGCCGCAAAGCCCCCGCGCGATCAGGATCGCTCCCGCTCGACCAGGTCCTTGAGGAACCTAGGCACACGACCGGCGCCGAAATCGTAGAAGCGTACCCATGTGGGCGTGATGGCGATTCTGGCCATCCGGTCGTATGTCTGGCGCACCTCATGTTCGAACTTCCTGGCCTGATCTTCATCCATCGTTTTGCGGGCAGCGGCGAGGTACTCCGGCACTACACCGTCGATGATTCTCACGCCGGCGCGGCCGCGGATCGATAAGGCGCGCGCCGTCTCGGGCGTGTCTCCGGAGTCGATGGACAGGGCGACGTCCGCGGCTTTCGACAGGGCGGCGACCTTCGGAGACGTGGGGGCGGTGGCGATGACGAATTCTGCACCGGTCCAGAAGTATCCGACCGGAATGACCCGCGGCGTCCCGTCCTTGCCGACGTAAGCCAAGTGAGCCGCGGACGTCGACGCGAGCAATTCCTGCGCCCCCGCCATGCCTAGTTCGGCGTCTATCTCCTGCCTGATCACAATGATGCCCCTATCCGTTGTTCGGGTCTGTCTACCTTTGTCGACTCGAGTGTCACAACGGAATCATCGGCATCGGGTGACTATTCGGGCTACAGCCCGGACGGCACGGCCTTGCCGTTTACTGTCACGTCGACCTGGTCGGTCTTCTGGTTGTATGCGATGCGGCCGTGCTCGAAACTCGACACGAGCAGATCGCCGTCGGCGTTTGCGTCGCTGATCGGCAGCCCCAGCGGACCTGCCGAACCGTTGGTGCCGGTGATCGCAGGCGCGCCGTCCGGGTCGCGCGGGATATTCCACGCCTCCCGGATCTTGCCCAGGGTGATATATGCCGGGGTGCCGGCCGCGTCGTTCCTGGCGGTGATCACCCCGCCCTGGAACTGCTGGAATACCACACCGCTGTCGCGCTTTCCGGCGTTGCGGTCACCCGTTAGCGGCTTGCCCAGAGCCTTCTTCTGATCCTCGGTTGCCGACGAGTACTTGGCAGCGATAGGGCCGGTCAGAGTCACCTGGACGTCGCGCTCCCCGATGAGCTTCACCTCGGTGGGCTGCGCTGGGGCCGTAGACGTGGAGGTGGCGTTCGCCCCGACCTGAGGCGGTGCCGATGCGCCGACGCTCTTGCCATCGCTGCAGCCGCCAGTGATCAGCGCGGCCGCCGTGAGGCAGAGGGCTGCGGTGTGGCGGTTTGCAATCGTTCTCATAGGCTTCCTCTCGCGTCGTCCTGTGCGGTCTGCGTTAGCTCCGAACGAACTTACGCCTCGGTCACGGTCGGCGAGCCTGAGCACTGGTAAGGCTCCCCATGCTCCAGGTGACATCGACTCGATCTTCGGCCGTCGGGATATGCATGAGTCGAATATGCGGTGTTGGCGCCAAAACCTCGCGACGTTAAGTCATGCAAGTCCATTGTTGCTCCGCCCCTTCGGCGGTGAAAAAAGCAACTAGGAATGGATCCGGTAGACGTCAGGTTTGAAATTCCGAGCTTTGGATAGACGTCAATCCAGTTGCCGCTCTGGATAGCCGGCACCTCACGAAGGGAGCCCGACGTGGCGTTCTCACACATTGCATCGAAAACAACCGCGGCGGCAGCCGCATTGGCGGCGGCCGGACTCCTCGCAGCGACGCCGGCATGGGCCGACCCACAAGTGCTGCAGTTCGGCCAGATGGCAGAGATTTCCAGCATGGGCGGCACCATCGACTACACCGTGAGCAACCTGCAGCCCAGCGGCCACAACGACGGCATCTGGTACTCCGACGTGACCGCCAAAGGCGTGAGCGGTAACGCGACTCCGAACATCGCCGACTTCAACGCGCGGGCCGTGAACAGCTCCACGTTTGCGGTGATGAAGGGCAACCAGACCGACGGCCTTCCCGAGGGACCACTCCCCTTGGGCAGCCCGGTCACTGGGCGCATTTACTTCGACGTTCGCAACGGAACGAACCCCGACAGCGTCGTGTACCGGGACGCCGGAGGCACGGACAAGGTTGTCTGGAAAGGCTAGCAATTCGGTTCGCGCACACGCGAATAGCCACGAATTGGATATGCCGCGCTACTCCGAATCGTGCCGGCTGCGCTCGTAAAACCGTCGGACACGCGCGCGATTCCCGCAATCGGCCGTGCTGCACCAGCGGCGGTTCTGCCGATGGCTGCTGTCGAGGAAAAGCCATCCGCATTCCGGGTCGCCACAGTGCTTGACGCGCGAGCGGGGCACGGTGGTCAGCAGCGTCACGGATTCGATGGCCAGCCGGTGTAGTGGCGTTTGCGCCGTCAGCGCCGTGTCGCGCCACGAGACCTCATCCTCGTCGAAAGTGAGCCGCCTGACGCGCAGCGCGGATCGGTAAGCATCGGCGACCCTAGCGGCGTCGCGAGCCGACCCGCGTCCCGTCCAGATGCAATGGAGTGCCTCTCTGAGCTGTCGCGTCTGACGCAGCGTTTTCGCGCCGGCGTCGCTGTCTGAGACGGCGCGCCCGGCGAGGCTGCGAGCCTCGGTGGCCGACACCACACCGGCATGCTCCGTCCAGTCGACGAGGTCGAGATAGTCCACCAAGTAATCCGTACGGCGCTGCGGGTCGCCGCGCCATGCCACCGTGTTCACCAAGTCGACCGCGGGGTGGCCCCCGCGTAGATCGAGTTCGGCAGCCCCGGATCGCGCCACGGTTTCCAGTCTAATGCCTTTAAGCTGATTTAGGCATTAGGACATCGGGTACCTGTTTCAGCATGAGATGCACACGCACGGACGCAATGAGTCAGTTTGGGTTGGTCGTCGGCGCACTGTGCCTGTCGGCCTCGGCGATACTGCTGAAGTTGGCATCGACCACGCCGGCTACCGCAACAGCCGCACGTTGTCTGCTGGCGCTGCCCGTGGTGGTCGCCCTCGCGATCCCGGAATGGCAACGGGGAGAAGGCTTGTCGCGCCGCGGCGTGCTGTCAGCGGTGTGCTGTGGTGCGTTGTTCGCCGGCGACATGCTGCTGTGGACGCAGGCCATACCGGAAGTGGGAGCGGGGCTTTCCACCGTCCTGGTGAATACCCAGGTCGCCATCGTTCCGTTCTTGACGTGGCTGGTCGACCGGGAACGGATCTCGCGGCGGTTCCTGCTTGCGCTGCCAGTGTTGCTGGCCGGCGTCATGCTCGCCGGCGGCGTGCTCGAGCACGGCCTTTCCGGCACCGACCCCGCACGCGGCACGTTGCATTCGGTCGGCGCCGCGGTCTGCTATTCGGGGTTCCTGTTCTTGCTGCGACGCGGCGGGCAGTCCGGCCGACCCATGCAGACCTACGCCATCGTGTTGGCGACGTCGGCGGTGGTGGCGGCGGCGGTCGGACCGTGGTGGCACGGCTTCGACTTGTGGCCGGGCTGGCGCGCCATGGGATGGCTGACCCTGGTCGCCATCACCGGACAGTTGCTCGGTTGGCTGCTGGTGGCCGTGTTGTCGGCCCGCCTCCCCAGCACCGTCAGCTCCGCGCTCCTGTTGCTGATGCCGGTGGGCGCGGTCGCGCTGGGCGCTGGCGCGCTGCGCGAGCGCCCCTCCCCGCTGCAGCTCGCCGGCTGTGCACTCGTGCTGATGGCCGGGTACCTGGGCAGCGCAAAGCGTCTGGCGCCAGCACGCCGCGGGGCTTCCGGATGTTCCCTATTCGAACGACAAACGGACCGAACCGAGGCCCGCGAAGTCGGCGACGAACTCGTCACCGGGGTGCGCGTCGATCGCCCGGGTGCACGATCCGGGTAAGACGATGTCGCCGCGTCGCAGTCGCACGCCGAAACTCTCGACCTTGCGCGCCAACCACGCCACCGCCGTGACGGGGTTGCCCAACACGGCGTCGCCGCGGCCCTCGGCGACCACCTTGCCGTTGCGTGTCAGCACCGCGTCGATGGCCTTGGCGTCGAGCTCGGCTGGCGGCACTCGCGCCTCCCCCAGCACAAAACCCGCCGAGGAGGCGTTGTCGGCGATCGTGTCGCAGAGGGCAATCTTCCAGTCGGTGATCCGTGTGTCGATCAACTCGATGGAAGGAACGAGCGCCTCGGTCGCCGCCACGACGTCGTCCTCGGTGCAGCCGGCCCCGGGTAGGTCGGCCGACAGGATGAACCCCACCTCTACCTCGACTCGCGGGTAGAGGTAGCGCGCCGCCTTGACCGGGATGTCCTCGAACAGCTGCATCTCGTCGAGCAAATGGCCGTAGTCGGGCTCGTCCACCGCCATCATCTGCTGCATTGCCAACGACGACAGGCCCACCTTGTGGCCCACCACCCGAGCACCGTCGGCCACCCGCTGGCGGATGTTGATCAGCTGGATTTCATAGGCGTCGACCACGTCGATGTCGGGGTGGGCGGCGATCAAGGGAGCGATGGGCTCGCGACACCGCTCGGCGTGTGCGAGGTCGGCGGCCAAATCGTCGCGGATCGCCACGCTGAGCATCTGACGAGCTCCCCTCATCCGTCCGACCGCGCCGCTCTCCCATGACCGAGCGGCACAGCCGTAAACACGGTGCTCGGCCGTCAGAGGTTCATGAATGCAGGGTGGGTCGGAAGCGACGGCGAAAGTCGTCGCCGTCGAAGCCGAATAACCGCCGGTTTCGGCGGAATGGCGGCTGGGCATTCGCAGACATGAGCTCGCTACGTTCCATTGGTTTTCTCGCGGCTGCGGTAGTAACCGCCTGGGCGGGAATTCTCTGTGCACCCGTCCCAGCGTCGTCCGCCGACCCATGTCCCAACGTCGAAGTGGTGTTCGCCCGCGGCACCGGCGAGCCACCAGGGGTCGGCGGGATCGGCCAGGCGTTCGTCGATGCGCTCGGATCACGGGCGGGCGGCAAGTCGGTGGCGGTCTATCCGGTGAATTACGAGGCGAGCAGCGACTTCAACGGCGGCATCGCTTTCGCCAGAACCGTCGTGGACGGAATCAGGGACGCCGGTAGTCATATCGAATCCACGGCGTCGAACTGCCCCAACACCAGGGTGGTGCTCGGTGGGTACTCCCAAGGCGCCGCCGTGGCCGGCTTCGTGACTTCGGCTGCCGTGCCCAAGGAAGTGCCGCAGGAATTCGTGTCCTACGTCCCGCAACCGTTGCCGCGGGCGGTGGCTGATCACGTTGCCGCCGTGGTCCTGTTCGGCACGCCGTCCCCTGAATTTCTGCGCGGCGCCGGCGCGCCGCCGATTACGATCGGTCCCCTCTACGCGGGCAAGGCCATTCAGCTGTGCGCCCCCGATGACAACATCTGCAATGGCGCACCTCCGGGACCGCCCGGTCTGGCTCACACTCTGTATGCGGCGAACGGCATGGTTGACCAAGGCGCGAATTTCGCTGCGAATCACCTTTAACCGGCTAGCTGGCCCCGGCCCTCGATTGGTCGATTCGAGAGACGCCCAGTGCGTTTTCCTGAGTTCACATATCGGCGCGCAATCATGTACTGTCGTACGCTAAGGTAATTAGTCGCGCGTTGAACAGCGAGGTCTCAAATGCTCAGATCCTCGGGTTGTCGGGGCCTCGACGTCGGATCCAATGCAGGCATTCAGTTTGACGAGGCGGGCTGACAACCGACGTATCCACAGCATTTCGGAGAGGCGGGGGAATCACCGATGGCACGCCATGACCCAGATTACGAGCTTTACGAGCCACGTCGATCCCCCACCCTCTACACGTGTAGGGGCTGCGGCACGATTGTGCACAACATAAGAATTCATGACGCTTGGCATCGCGGGATAGACGAGCGCCGCCGGCAGGCGATCGACGGTGACCTCACGGACGACCAGTAGGGCCGGTCGTAATTGCCGAGCAACGCCCCTACGGGGCGATGCCCTCGACCAGCATGGTTGGTCCGAAGTGGCGGACTCGTCCGGGTCTGAGCCCGGCGTCGCGCATCAGGGCGTGCACTTGCTGCGGCGACCGTTCCCGACCGCCTTCGCAGGAAACCAGCATCAGCACGTCGAGCATCGCCGACACGGTGTTCAGCTGGCCTGATTCGTGGTGCATATCGATGGTGACCACCTTCGCGCCGGGCGGCATGGTGGCGTGGACCCGCTTGAGAATTTCGCGGCAGGCATCATCGTCCCAGTCGTGCAGAATCCATTTCATCGTGTAGACGTCAGCGCGAGCGTCGAGCTGACCGAACAGGTCGCCGGTGCGGCGCTCGATCCGGCCGGCCAACCCTCGCTCGCGTAGAAACCCGTCTGCCTGCTCGATGATCTCGGGCGAATCGAGCAGGATGCCCCGAGCGTTAGGCCGACGTTCGAGGATGGCCGCGAGCATGTGCCCGACTCCCCCGGCGACGTCGCAGATGACTCCATGCGTTGGCCATGGATAGGTCCGCACGATGCCGGCGAGGTCGAACTGGGTGAGCTGACGCATGGCGTCTGCGAACATGCTCCGCATGTCGGGGTGCTCGTCCAGGTACTCCCATAGCGACAAGCCGAAAGCCCTTCGGTATCCCGAGGTTTCGGCGCCTTCGCGGAGCTGGGCGTCGAGGTGCGCATATGCGGCTGCCGTGTCGGGGTGCGCGTAGTAGGCGACCCAGGAGGCGATCGATCTGGGGTGGTCGCGACGTAGCGGTGCACCGAGCTTCGTCATGCGTGCACGGCCCCGGCGATCCAGTTTCATCAACCGCGACCCGGTCGCGGCGTTCACGATTCTGACGGTCACGTCCGGGTCTAATCCGAGTTTGTGTGCCAGTTCGACTGGATCGTGTGCGTCCTCGCCGAGGGCATCGGCTAATCCTGAAGAGACGAGCACGCCCGCGATTTTCAGCTTCTGCAACCCGAAGGTGATGTCGGAGAACAGCGCGAACTCCCCCGGCACCGCGGCGTCCGCGAGATCCAAGACACGGCGTCGAGCATCGAATACGCCGCGCGCCACCGAACGCGGTAACGGCAAGGTAGGCAGGCGCATCGACATCACCTAGCGCCGATCTTCGAAGTCCGGCGCAGCCGAAAGCGGGGATGCCGGATCGGTCGTTGGGCAGGCGCGATCATAGTGTCGGGCTCGCTTTCTCGTCGGCCGCAGTTTGGATGATGTCCGCGGTGGCGGCATGGGCGGCGGGCCACCATTTCGCCAGCATCGCGAGTTCGGCGGCTTCCTGTTGCAGCGTCGCCGCTCCCGACGCGCCGATCAGCGCCGAGTCCATGTCGGGCAGTTCCGGCGTCACGCCGGCCGCCTTGGCTCTGGCGGCGTATGCCAGGCGCAGGGCTGCGACGGCCGCGTCGCGGTCGCGCGCCGGCACCGGGCGGGGCTTGGTCAGAAAGCGCATCAGCTCATGGTTGGGTATCTCACGGACATATGGGCGAAGTCCCAAGATTGCGTCCCGGATCTCGACGACGGTGTGATGTAGCTGCAGCTGTGATTTTTGGCGCCGGGGCTCCTCGTGGTCAAGGGCGAAGACACACTCTGGGACGACGGTTCGCAGAGCCCGCCGCAGCGGTTGCAGCGTGCGCCAGCTGTGGCTGATGGGATCCAGCCCGAGTGAGCGACGCAGCTTGGTGGCAAGAGGGACAGCCGCAGTCGCGAACACGCCAAATATCATGAAGAAAAGGCCGAACGCGTGGTACTGCTGCCTGAAGTCGGCGGTGTGAGTCCAGCCAAGCTGGTCGGACATTTGCAGGGCGGCCTCTTGGACCACATTCCCGATGCCGGCCAGGCCCATTGACAGAGTGCTGATCGCGATCAAGCGCTCCCGCCGCCCGCTGGCGATACGGAACTCGTGCACGGAAAGCAAAATCATGCGGGCCGCCAGGACCGTCAGCAACGCCGACACGCAAGTCAAGCCCGTCACGCTCTCCCAGCCGACCGTGAACTCGAGGGGCTTTTCTGCGATTCGCGCGGGAGTGCCGAAGATGAGGACTCCGGAAGCCAGTAACACCCCCGCCAGGCGGTAATACCTGTGCTTGCGGCGGGCTTCGGCTTCTGACATCCCCGACCACAGCAGGATGAATCCCATGAATTCGGCGTAGCTGTAACTCATTAGAGCGGTACTCAGTTGCCAGGTGCCTGGTCTCGTCATGAAAGCTGCACTGACGAGCATGTTTTGGACCAGCCGCTCGCGCAACAATTGCGTCAGCAGCAGGAGCACCAACGTGTTGTTGAAGTATTTTTCGTAGAGGTTGGTGTTGCACCATCGGAAGCGCCCGAGCAGGACGAGCGTCATGAACGCGATCACAGGCCAGGCGATGATGCCTGGCACGGCGGACGAGCTCACGGGCGGAAGAACACGCTGCTCATCATCGACTTCTGCGTCCCGCCCTCGGCGGCCGCGAGCATCACTATCGACGCGAACATCTCCGCGTCGCGTTCTCGGTCGTCGTCGAAAGCGGTGCGGCCCAGGATCTCCCCGACGCGAGGGTCGAAACCGGCTAGAGCGGTCGCAAAGATCATTTTGTGGTGGCTACCATCACTCCCGCCCGCGATCCCGCGGTCATGTTCCAACACCATGTGCCCGATTTCGTGGCACACGATCTGATCGATGTGGTACTCCGAAGTACCCGCTTCGTGGATGATGATGTCGTCGTCGTCCCGTTTCATCCACAGCCCGCAGGCGCTTATCGCGAGTTTGTCTACCGTCGGGACCACGTGGATCGGCCGACCACGCAAACGGGCGACGGCATCGATAAAAGTGGTGCGATCCCAAGGGACCGGGACGGGCAGGGTACGCACCAGCGCGAGCATGTCAGCCTTAGAAGTCATCTAGACCCGACCATTCTCCTGGCGCCATGGGCGGCAGGTCTTGCAGTTTGCGAATTTCATCGACCATCGCGGCCAAACTGCTTATGGCTTGTGGAGTCAGTCCGGACGTGCGCATGGCCAAATCTCGCACGCCGCTGTCGCGCAATGCTTGCATCAAAGTCAGTTGTGCCTCGATTTTCGGATCAGTGTCGCGATCAATCAGATAGGACGCAGGCACACCGAAAAAGTCGGCGATGGCGCGCAGATGTTGCACCGTCGGGTTGGTCTTGACGCCGTTTCTGAGCTGCCAGAGATAGGCCGGACTGATCGACACGCCCGTCTTGCTGGTTATCGCCGCCGCAGTGGCGGCGTTCGATAGCGGAGGCGTGCCGGCCTGCCGCATCACATCGAACAGCTGGTTCAACTTGACCGCGAGATCCGAGCCGTTCTCAGCAACACGTTGCACCCCGTCTGGCACATTGCCGCGATCCATTTACTCTCGTTTCATCGCAACGTTGTCCTCATATACTGACGTTATCAGCTGCCCGGCCTGCTAACCACCGACTTTTCGATCAACCCCGAATACACGCGCCGGTCATTAGGCTTTGAAAATGCGTTCGTACCGTTATGCCGTCGCGGCGGTCATCAGCCTTTTATCCGCAGGCGTTGCCGCGACGGCGTGCACCAAAAGCATCACCGGACACGCGGTGCATGCCCCTGGCGGTGCCGCCACCACCTCGCAGATCGCGACGTCGACACCGCCGACGCCGACCTCCGCTGCGCCCACCGGCCCGCCAGTCGGTACTGCGGTGATGAAGGTCAGCGGCGGAAGCGCCCCGGTCACGATCCGTTACCGGATCAACGGCGGCCCGGAGCAGACCGAGGCCAATGTGCCCCTGCCATGGGAAAAGCAGTACTCCGTCTACAACGAAGTGGAGTCGCAGGTCTCCGCCGACGGCGGAGACGCCCCGCTCACCTGCACGATCATCATGGACGGCGACAAACTCGTGTCCCTCAAGAGCGAACCGCGCCCCACCTGCAACTTCGCCTACTGGGGCTGATCGGCAACGCCGTCTGGACCGCACCCGGGAGGCTCCCCGTCAGCGGACCGCTCGTAGGTCATCGCCGGCGGGGGCGGTACCGGGGGCAGCGGGCCGCGATATACGTCGAGATATGGTGCGGCATAAGGGTTTTGCCATGGCCGCACGCCGGCGCGTCGCCTGCGCACATACGTCACGACCAGGACGCCACAGGCCACGATGAGAAAGGCCAGCAACAGGGCTTTCGCGACCAGTGCCGCAGTCATGACGCGGATCTTAGCCCTGATCCGGGCAACAGGCGGACGCCGTACCTGCAGTGCCAAAACCTTCCATCCGTTCCGGCTTTCGCCGGTGACCACTGAGGCTTGAGCGATGCCTGAGACCGCTGTGACCGACCCGCCCAAACCATCCCCCGACACCCCGCCGACCGAACGCCGATTGTCGCCACCGTGCCATATCTTGGAGCGTCCGAGACATGACTGATCGAGACGGAGGTCGCGTGCTGGACGACGACACAACGCTGTCGCCTGCCGACCTGCTCGAGTCCAACCGCGGCCTTCAGGGCTCGCCGACCGTCCGCCTGCTGGCCACGTTGAACCTCAACCTCTATGCGACCCTGATGGAACGCCAGCTCAGTGGCGGTGTGGTCCCCGAGACCGACCTGGTCATTCGCCTCGAGCGCGACCTGGCCGAACTCGACCAGTCGGGTGAGCAGTCCGGCCTGGCCCTGATCAAGTCGTGGGCCAGCCAGGGCTGGCTACACCGGGTAGCCGACCAGCGCTCCGGGCTCGAACGCAACCTGTGCTATCTGACCCAGGAGGCGCGCCGCGCGCTCGACTTTCTGCGGGGCATGCGCCGTCAGGACACCATCGCCACCGGCGGCTCGATCAACGGCATCGCGTCGCGGCTCAAGCAGATCGCGTTGCGGGTCGGCAACGACCCCGCCCGCATCCGCGCCGGCATCGAAGCCGAAATCGCCGCTCTGCAAGCCGAACTCGACGCCCTGGAGCAAGGTGCCGCTTCGGCTGAGGCCAGTCACGACGTCGACCTCACCGACGCCTACGACGAAGCCCACGCCATCGCCCTGCAGATGGAACGTCTGATCACCGACATCGGCCAGTACGGGACGATGATCGAACGGGCCACCGCGGCCCTTGACGAGCCGATCGACAGCAACGTCGAATACCGTGACCGTCAGCGTCGCATGTACGCCGACTACGAGGCCGCGTGGGACTCGCAGGGCCGCGACTCGCACCGTGCCTTCCTGCGGATGATCAACGACCCGGATCAACGCGCCGAGTTCGAAGCCGACGTCGCCGCGGTCGCCCAAGCCCTGCCGGCCCTCGATCCCGCCCTACGCAAGGTGATGGCCGGCTTTTTCGAACTCGTCGGTCACCAGATCGATGAAGTGGAACGCATTCAACAGCGCTGCGCGCAGCGGGTCAAACGGTTCATCGCATTCGGCACCCTCGAGCAGAGCCGCGGCGTGGCCCGTCAGCTCAACGAGGCCATCGGCGCCGCGCGCAACCTGCTGAAGGCTTCGCTGACCGATTCCCGCCTGGACATCGAACTTCCGTTGGCCCGCCACGCGTTCAGTTCGGTTGGGGCGCTGAGCTTCCGGATCGGTGACCTGTCCAATCCGAAGCCGGCTCAGGCCGCCGAGGGTGAGGTCGACCTCGCCAGCTTCGCCGCACTCACCACGCAGGTCGACGCGCCCGCGATGTCTGAGATGATCAACACCGCAATCAGCTCCGGGGCCAAGCTGTCGCTGCCGGATGCGGTCGCCATGCTCGATTCGGCCTATTTGGGCCACGTCATCGTGTTGTGGTCGTGGGCGCTCAAGCAACCGGAATCCGAACAGGTTTCCGAATCGGTCACCGTCCGCTTTCAATCCCTGGACGGGCGCGACCGCGAGATGGAGGTGCCGTCCTTGATGTTCACCGAGCCGGTGTCCAGTCTGCTGGGAGCCACTGCGTGACCGTCGAAGAAACCGTCGACTACAGCGGATTCTCCGCACTCCCCCAGGTCGACCAGACCGCGCGCATCCCGCACCAGCGCCGGCCCCGGTTCGACGGCGACGTATCCGAGCTGCCCGACCGGGCCTGCTGGGCGCTACAACAGCTGCTGACTCGCCGCTACATCAGCGCCGAGGCCGACCGCGACATCTACACGTGGGTGCAGGAATACCGCGCCCACCTGTCCGTCAGACTCTCGGAACTGGATCTGTTGCTGCGCGTCGTCGAGGGCACTTCCGAAACCGACGGGGTCGCGTTCGTCGAGCAGGCCCGCTACGAATCCGCCCGCGGCGTAAAGCTTTTGCGCCGTGAGCCGCTGGGTACGTACGATTCCATCTTGGCGCTGCACCTGGCGCAGATGATGCGCGCCTCCGGTGATCAGGCCGTCGTGATCAGCCGCGAGGAAATGCACGGGCTGTTCTCCGGGGTCCTCAACGACATCGACCGCGACGCCGTCACCTTCGCCGCGCGCATCGATGGCGCCATCGCCCGGCTGGCGTCGCTGGAGATCCTGCGCAAGACGCGCGACGACGAGGGCAGCTACACGGTCAGCCCGGTCATCAACGCCGTCATGACGGCCTCGGTGATCGCCGAGCTGCAGCAGCAGTTCGAGATTCTCCTGGGCGGCGGGGTCCCCCAGGAACGGGGGCAAGGCGACGAGGAGGGACCCGAGGATGACTGAACAGTTCCACTTGGCGCGCCTGCAGGTCATCAACTGGGGTGTCTTCGACGGGTATCACTCCATCCGATTCAGTGCAGGCGGTGCGCTGATCGCCGGCGCCTCCGGCAGCGGCAAATCCTCACTCCTGGATGCCATTTCGCTCGGCTTCCTGCCCTTCAACCGTCGCAACTTCAACGCCTCCGGCGATAACACCGCCGCCGGGTCGAGCGCCGGCCGGCGCACCGTCGACAAATACGTCCGCGGCGCCTGGGGCCAGCGCAGCGACGCCGGCAGCAGTAAGGTCATGTATCTGCGCGGCGACGGCACCGCCTGGTCGGCGGTTGCCGTCACCTACCGCAGCAACACCGGACGCACTGTCACCGGCCTGGTGCTCAAATGGCTCACCGGTGAATCGCGATCGGACTCGTCGAGCCGGTTCGTGCTGGCCGACGGCGACCGCGACATCGAGAACGTCTGCAACCGCTGGGCCGCGGGACGCTTCGACGCGGCGGTGTTCAAAGACGATTGGCGGTTCTCCACCAAGGTGGAGTCGCAATACCTCGCCCAGTTGTATGCGACCATCGGCATCCGGGCGTCCGACGCCGCGCAGCAGTTGCTCGGCAAGGCCAAATCGCTGAAAAGTGTTGGTGGGCTTGAACAGTTCGTCCGGGAGTTCATGCTCGACGAGCCGGCCAGCCTGACCCGGCTGCCCGAGGCGCTCAAGCAGATCGACCCCCTGGTGGACGCCCGCGAACTGCTGGCCGTCGCGCAACGCAAACGCAAGATCCTCGGCGACATCGAGAAGATCCAGCAGCGCTACGCCTCGGAGTCCTCCGACCTGGGTATCATCGATCTCGTCGACCAACCGATGGTCCGCGCCTACACCGATCACGTCCGGCTGGCGCAGTGCCCCGCGCAGATCGAATCGCTCGACGCCACCATCGATCAGCTCGGCAACGAATATGAGGACGTCACCCGCCAGCTCAATCTGGCCAAGGCCGAGGGTGATTCGCTCAACGCGCAGATCAGCGGATCCAGCACCAGCCTGGGTCCGCTGCAGTCGCAGGTGGCCGCCGCCGAGGCGCACGCCGAGCAGGTGTCGCGGCGGCGGACCGCCTATGAAGCCCTGCTCACCGCGCACGGCCTCGACGTACCGGAATCCGCGGACGAATTCTGGAACCTGCGTGAGGAACTCACCACCCGCGCCACCGAGCTACTGGCAAAACTGGACCGCGGCCGCGAAGCCTCGACCGATGCCGAGTACGCCCAGAAGGTTGCCCGCATCGCCCGCGACGACGCGGCCAAGGAACTCAAACGCGTCGAGCGCGTCGGGTCGGCGCTGCCGGAGTTCGCCCTGACGATGCGTGAAAACATCTGCGCCGCAGTCGGTATCCACCCCGGTGAGCTGCCCTATATCGCAGAGCTGATGGATCTACGACCCGAACACAGCCGCTGGCGCGTCGCCGTCGAGAAGGTGCTGCGCGGCGTTGGTCTGCGGCTGCTCGTGTCCGACAGCCACTACGCGGCGGTGCTGCGGTTCGTCAACGAAACCAACATGGGTGGTCGGCTGCAGCTGCATCACGTCCGCGCCAGGTTCATCGGCGCGCAGATCACCGAGGCGGAGCCGAACACGTTGGCCGGCAAGCTGTTCGTCGTCGACCCCACCCACGACTGCGCCGCCGAGGCCGCCGACGTCATCGCCGCCGCCGGCGATCACATCTGCGTCGACACCCCCGACGTGTTCCCCCGCTTTCGGCGCGCCGTCACCGACACCGGCCTGTACAAGGACTCCGAACGCCTCGCCATCAAGGACGACCGCCGACCGCTCAAGCAGGCCGACTACATCTACCAAGGCGATGTCGCCGCCAAGGTCGACGCGCTGACCGTGGATCTGGCCAACGCCGAAGAGGCGTATCGACGCGCCCGCAGCGTCGCCGACGACATCGCCGCCGAACGCCAGCAGTGGCGGGACCGGGCCGCGGCGTTCAAGGCGATCTGTGATCAGTACGAGCAGTGGACCCATATCGACACCGAGACCGCCGACGGGCACGCCGACCGGCTGCGCGAGCAGTTCGAGCTGCTGCTGGCCGACAACCCCGATATCGAGGCGCTCACCGCGCGGGCCGAGGAGTGCTGGGAGCAGATCCAGACCCTGATGACCCGTCGCGGCGCGATCCAGACCCGCCGCGACGACCTCGACGGTCGACGCACCCAGTTGCTCGAGCTTTCCGACCGGCTCGCTCCGGCTTTCGTCTCCGAGCCGCTGACCGATCTGTTGAACCGCTACGCCGCCGACCTGCCCGTCGCGCTGGACATGCTCAACCCCGAACCGCACCGCGACGCGCTGTTCACCGCCATCCGGCGGGAACGCGAGCAGCTGCGCGAAAGCCGCAGGCGCTCATACGATGAGCTCGCGCGGATCCTCAACACGTTCGACACCGCCTTCCCCGACGCCATCCCCAACGACAGCGACGTCTTCGACGAGCGCGTGCACGATTACGTCGCGCTGTGCCGTCACATCGACGAGCGTGAACTGCCCGAGGCCTACGAGCGAATGATGCGGCTGGTGACCGAGCAGGCACCCGACGCCATCCTGACCCTGCACCGGGTCGCCGAACAGGAGGCTCGGCGGATCAGCGAGCAGATCGAACGCGTGAACACCGGGCTGGGTGCGGTGGAGTTCAACCGGGGCACCCGGCTCACCCTGCGCGCCACCGCGCGCAGCCTGACCGCGGTCGCCGAGCTCACCGAGATCGTCCGGGCCATCTCGCGGCGCATCGCCGAGGTGGGCCTCGGCGACAAGCAGGCCATCCTGGACCAGTACGCCGACATCCTGCGCCTGCGTAATCGATTGGCCTCGACGGCTCCAGAAGACAAGGCGTGGACCCGCGACGCCCTGGACGTCCGCAACCGCTTCACCTTCGACTGCGCCGAGTGGGATGTCAGTAGCGATGAGCTGATCCGCACGCACAGCAACGCCGGTGACAACTCCGGGGGTGAGCAGGAGAAGCTGATGGCGTTCTGTTTGGCGGGGGCGTTGAGCTTCAACCTGGCGAATCCTGAAAGTGCGGACAACAAGCCGGTTTTCGCTCAGCTCATGCTCGATGAGGCGTTTTCCAAGTCCGACCCACAATTCGCTCAGCAGGCATTGCAGGCCTTCCGCAAATTCGGTTTCCAGCTCGTCATCGTGGCGACCGTGCAGAATGCCACGACCATCCAGCCGTACATCGACAGTGTGGTGATGGTGTCCAAGCGCGAAGCTACCGGCCGCAACTCGCGCCCGGTGGCGACCGTGACCACCAAGACGATCACGGACTTCACCGCGTTGCGGCATGAGATGCGGACGTCGTCGGCACTGGTTGCGGCCGGCGTGTGACGCGCTGACCCTTTTTGGGATCGGTAGCCACGCGAAAGCGCAAAAATTTCGCGAGTTGCGGCGTTGAATTTCCGATACCAGCGAAAGGGCACTGCTGTGGCCATCAACGAAATTGCGAGGAAAGTCGTAGGCGCGGCGCTGTTGTCGTGCGGTGTCGTGGTGGCCGGACTGGGGCTCGCCCTCGGCACCGCACAGGCCCAGCCGGGGCCGGTGCCGCAGACGCATGGCTTGGCACCCGAAGACGGGCCGGTGCCGCCGGGTGCGAGCGGGCCGTACACCTGTTGCCCCGAAGACCAAAAGACCGGGCTGCACCCGCAGACCGGGCGCGGATGCCCGGGGACGCAAGTCAACTGGGACGCCAGTCAGTGCCACACCTGGTACGGCGTCGTCTGGGGGCATGGAAACGCCGCCCCCGGGATCTGGGAGGGCGGTCCCCCGCCTCCGGAGGCGACGCGCAAGCCGTGGTGCGGGTTTCCGTTCATGTGTTCGGGAACGCCGTGATGTACCGGTGGCGGCCCATCCGCCGACCGAGCCCTGACACAGGCGCATAACGACCGCTCAATTTCTGCTCAACGCGGGATCTACATCTTCGACCGCTTCAAACTTCGGTTGTCTAGGAGGATGTATGACCATCGCTGGGAAGACCGTGCTGGTGACCGGCGCGAATCGGGGCATCGGTAAGGCCCTGGTCGAGGAGGCGCTGCGGCGAGACGCCAAACACGTGTACGCCGGCACCCGACGGCCGGCGACCCATCCGGATCCGCGGGTCACCGCCTTGAGCCTGGACGTGACCGACGCCGCGCAGATCGAGCAGGCCGCGCAAAAACTCGAATCTCTCGACATTCTCGTGAACAACGCCGGCGTGGCACTCTACGACGACCTGAGTGATCGCGCGGTGCTTCAACAACACCTCGCCGTCAATCTCTTCGGCACCTCCGACCTCACTCAGGCCTTGCTGCCGTTGCTGATTCGGTCTCGGGGCGCCATCGTGAACAATCTTTCGGTGAACGCGCTCGCGCCACTGCCACTGATTCCGGCCTATTCGATTTCCAAGGCGGCCGCATTCAACTTCACTCAGTCTCTGCGAGTTCTTCTCGCAGGACAGGGTGTAAGCGTTCACGCGGTCCTGACCGGCCCGGTGGACACGGACATGACCCGGGGCCTCGACATACCCAAGTCGCCAGCAGATTCCGTGGCGCGCGCCATCCTCGACGGGGTCGAGCAAGGGGCCGAAGAAATCTTCCCCGATCCGATGTCGCAGTCGGTCTCGCCGAGCTGGTATGGCGGTGCGGCCAAGGCACTGGAACGTCAGTACGCGGCTCTCCTGAATCGCTGAAGCCGGGGCCGATCCGCTGGGTGTCTCAGAATCCACGCCTGGGTACTAGCCGGCCGGCGGACGGCATTCGTTGGCGCCCGGATCCCACCACCAGCCGTTGTCGCATGCGAGCGGTTGCGGCCCGACACCCAAGGGGCGGCACACGTTGGCCGTCGGGTCCCACCACTGGCCCGGGTCGCACGCCAAGGGTTGCGGCCCGACCCCGAGCGGTCGGCAGACCTTGCCGGTCGGGTCCCACCACTCGCCGTCGGCGCAGTCGGCCTTGCTCACCGCCGGCGTCAACACCGTCACGGCTGCCATCGACGCGAACGCCAGCATGACGATGACGACAGCTTGGCGAATGAATGTCCTCATGGGGACCTCCCCTCGTGGCTATTTACTAATCGAACCCAGCCCAGGCATGCAGGTCAATAGCGTCTTCTGCGCTACGGCAACGGCCGGGCGCCCCCATTGGCGGGTGTCATGTCCGCTAGCGGACATGCGATGCATCGATTGGGTCAAGGACAGCGGCGTCGGGGGCGTGCCGATGAATTCCGGACACAGGACTGGTCAGACCTTTCGGACGGACAAATCGAGAGCAAAGGTGGAGCCATGTCCCCCGAACACACGGCCTTGCCGCCGGTCGTCGATCACCAAACCTGGCGTGCCGCGCTGGAGGAACTGCGCAACCGCGAGAAGGCCGCCACCCGCGAACTGGACGCGATCGCCGCCCAGCGGCGACGGCTGCCCATGGTCGAGTTGCCCGACTACACCCTGGTGGGTGCCGACGGGCCCATCCGCCTGGTCGACGTGTTCGACGGCCGCTCGCAGCTGATCGTCTATCACCACATGTGGGCCGACGGCGCGGAATGGCAGTGCAGCGGGTGCACCGGCTTCACGTCGCAATTCACCCGACTGGAATTCCTCGAGAACTACGACGCCCGGTTCGTCATCGTCACCAATGGACCGATCGAGGAAGCGCTGGCCTACAAGCGGAGAGTCGGCAACCGGATGCAGTGGTACTCGTCATCGCAGAGCCCGTTCGCCGCCGACATGGACGCGCCGCCCGGTGGCGGGTTCGGCGTGAACGTGTTCCTGCGCGACGCCGACACGGTGTATCGCACCTGGCATACGAACGGGCGAGGCACCGAGCAACTCAGTCACTCGTTCGGGCTGATCGACATTCTGCCGTGGGGCCGGCAAGAGGAATGGCTCGATTCGCCGCCAGGTTGGCCGTCGCGGCCCACCTACTCGGGGTGGCTCGACTCCCCCGCCATCGCGGCCGCGTATGGATGCACGACGACTGAGGCCAAACCGTGAGCGCGGCCGAACGTTTCGTCGTCACCCGCACCATCGCTGCCACCCCGGCCGCGATCTTCGCAGTCCTCGCCGACCCGTCCCGCCACCAGAACATCGAGCCCACGGATTGGGTCCGCGACGCCGTGGACACCGCGCCGATCACCGGCGCGGGACAGATGTTCTCGATGAACATGTACCTCACCGCCGCGGGCGGCGACTACGTCACGCACAACCTGGTGCATGTGTTCGAGCGGGACCGCACCATTGCCTGGATGCCTGGGCTGCTCGACGACGCGGGCAACCACACGCCGGGCGGCTGGTTCTGGCGTTATGACCTTGTGCCGAACGGTGATCGCACCGACGTCACCCTCACGTACGACTGGAGCGGTACGCCGCAGGCCTTCCGGGACCGGGTTGGCGAGATGCCCATCTTCGGCGAGGATTACCTCGCTACCTCCCTGGTCGCTCTCGAGCGCTCGGTCGCTGGTTGACCAGCTAAACGGTCAATCCCAGTTCGCGGGTAGGCCAAAGGTGTCGCTGAGTCCTTGCCGCCCGGCGTCGGTGAGCATCACCGCGCGGCGTTGATTGATGTGACGGATCCAGTCCAGATCGAAAAGGCGTCGGGCAAGCGCGGACCCGAGCGCGCCGGCGAGGTGATGGCGTTGTTCGGACCAGTCCACGCAGTAGCGGATCATGGGCTTGCTGCGATCGAGAGGGGCCAGGTCTATTCCCAAGGCGCTGAGGGTTTCTCGTCCCCTGGCGGTGAGCTGGTAGGTCAGGTCTGCGCCCGGAGCCGACAGCCGGTCGGCTGCGGCGGCATCCGGACGGTGGCGTCCGTCGCCGCCGGCGATCAGCTCCCGGTCGAGCATCGCGCTCATGATCGCAACGCCCAACCGCCCGGCGAGGTGGTTGTAACAGGTGCGGGCGCGCCGCAGGGCGTGCGCACGTGTCCCTTGGCGCAGGGAGCGGATCGGCTCGGGCGCAGCGATTCGGGCGAGGGCCTCCAAGGCTTCGGCGACCGGTGGACCGGCCAGACGGAAGTAGCGGGCGCGGCCTTGACGATGCACGGTCAGCAGGCCGGCATGGACCAGCTGGGCAAGGTGTTCGCTGGCCGTCGAAGCGGCCACCCCGGCTTCGGTGGCCAGCACGCTCGCGGGCAGCGCACGCCCGTCGAGCAACGCCATCAATACCCGTGCCCGAGCACGCTCGCCGATCAGTGCGGCAACACTGCCGATATCGGCGTCACCGCCATCCCGGACGGCGACCTCGAGTGCGGGATCGCTGGGCATGCCACCACGATAGGTGGAGGACATTTCGGGCGGCACCGAAGCAAATCGGCATCACGATGGGCCGATGGACACCGACGACACCGCGAACACGACAGCCCCGCCTGGCGCGATCGAGGCAGTGGTTCAGGCTTGGGAAAGCGCCCTGGCCGCTCACGACCTGGACGCCCTGCTGGCCTGTTATGCCACCGATGCGACCTTGGAAAGCCCGCTGGTCGCCCACATCACCGGCACGGACGGAATCCGCCGGGGGCACGCGCAGCTACGGCCGTTTCTCGCCGAGGTGGTGGCTCGCACACCGAAGCTGCGCGCTTATCACCGGGCCGGCTTTTTCACCGACGGTCGGCGGGTGACCTGGGAGTATCCCCGCGCGACGCCTGACGGTGAGCAAATGGACTTCGTCGAGGTGATGGAGATCGAGAGCGGCTTGATTCAGGCCCACCGCGTGTATTGGGGCTGGCGCGGCGTCGAGGTCCTGACGAACGACGAATACCACCGGGATTCCTAGCGTCGGCGACTTTGACGCGCGCCTCTATCCATTCGGCAAGGTAGGGGCGAACAATACGGAAATGGCTCTGAAAACCCGGTCGCACTGGGTGCTCGGGTACGGACTGGCTCGCGCGACGCTGAAGCTGTTGGCTCGCCGAGGCGACCCGTTCGCCCGGCTGGTGATCGACAACCACCAGCCCAACAACGCGCACCGGCTCATTGAGCAGATTCGTCAACGGGGGCGCCTGTCGGAGGTGATCGGCGGCTGGGTCACCGCCGATGCTCGGATTGTCCGAGAGATCTTGCGGGATGACAGGTTTCGGACCTCCAAACCCCACGATCGGTCGCCGTTTCGTATCGTCCAATGGGCGTTTGCGAAAACGAATCCGGGCGTACTGAACGGCCTCGAACCGCCGTCTCTACTGATCATTGATCCGCCCGAACATGAGCGCCTCCGACGCCTGGTGTCGCGGGCGTTCACCCCGCGGGCGACCGATCGACTGCGTCATCGCATCCAAGAGATCGTCGACGCCTTGGTCGCCGATCTCGACGACAACGCTCGCTGCGACTTGATCGCCAACTACGCCTCTCAAATTCCCATCGAGGTCATCGCCGAGTTGCTGGGAATTCCGCGCGATGAAATTCCTTATCTCTACGCGATGGCCGATCCTGGCGCCAAGCTGCTCACCACCACGGTGCCCTCGTGGCGCGACTTCGGGACCGCCCTCGCGGCCCTGCGCGAGTTCGAAGGTTACCTCGACGCGCACATCGAGCGGCTGCGCCGCAGCGGCGGCGATAACAGCGTCCTGTCGGCGGTGCTGCAGGACAGCGAGCTCACCGCGCTGGAAGTCAAGATGTTCGCGGGGCTCCTGCTCGGCGCCGGCTTCATCACCACGACCCACGCCTTCGGTAACGCCATCACGGCGCTCGTCGATCACCCCGACCAGCTGGCCGGCCTCCAAGCGCACCCCGAGGGCTGGCCCAACGCGGTCGAAGAAACGCTGCGCTACCACTCCGTCGCGCAATTCGGCGCCCGGGTGGCCACCCAAACGCTGCAGATCGACGGCCACACCGTCCGGGCGGGATCGACCGTCTTCCTCAGCATCGCCGGTGCCAACCGCGATCCAGCCATCTTCGAACGTCCCGACGAATTCGACACCACCAGGGTCAACGCCCGCGACCACATCGGCTTTGGTACCGGTGTGCACGCCTGCCTCGGTGCGCCGCTAGCCCGGATGGAATTGAACATCGGCTTGCGCGCCCTCTTCGAACGATTCCCCCAACTCGCCCTCGCCGGCGAACCGACCCTCAACGACAGCACCCTGCTGCACGGAGTCAAGCGCCTCCCAGTCCATCTCGGGCCCGCCAGGGTCAACGCCGGCTGACCGCGCTACCGACTAACCACATCGGCCGAAACCGATTGCGGGACAACGGTATAAACGCCAGCCGCGGCCCTTGGGGCCAGGCGTGTCATCCGGCCGGCTATCGGCGTTCGGCGCCGTTCCCCCTTCGACACGGGCGCCGACAGGGCGCACACTTGTCGAATGCAGGTATGTCATTTCATCGGCGTTGCGCCGAGCGCACCGCGTCTGGCCGCGCCACCACCCTGGCCCCGGGTTCGGGCCTCGATGTCACCGCGACCGACGTGACGTGGCCCCAGCAGCGCCGGACGCTGAACGGCCTGTCGGACATACGCGCGTTCTTCCACACGAACAAGGTGCCGCTCTTCTTCATCTCGCCCACGCCGTTCAACCTGCTCGGCGTTGACCGGTGGATACGAAACTTCTTCTACCTCACCTACTTCGACTCGTTCGAGGGCACGCACTCGCGCGTATTCGTGCCCCGGCGGCGCGACCGCCGCGATTTCGACTCCATGGACGAGGTGTGCAGCCATCTGCTGTCTGATCCCGAGACGGTCGAGTTCATCGCCGGTAAAGGTCCCGGCGGCAAGTGCTGCTTTGTCATGCTGAACGAGGAAATTCAGGCGCTCGCGCGGTCGGCGGGCCTCGATGTCATGCATCCGCCGATCGAGTTGCGCCAGCGCCTGGGCTCCAAGATCGTCATGACGCGGTTGGCCGACGAGGCGGGGGTGCCGAGCGTGCCTAATACGATCGGGCGGGCTCACTCCTACGACGACCTGCTGGCGCTCGCGCAAAACGCCGGATTGGGAGACGACCTCGTCATTTCGATCGCTTACGGTAACGCCGGCAGCGGGACTTTCTTCGTGCACGGTCAGCGCGACTGGGACCAGCACGCCGGTGATCTGGTGGGGCAGGACCTCAAGGTGATGAAGCGGATCCGCAATGTCGAGGTGTGCCTCGAGGGCGCCGTGACCCGGCACGGCACCGTGGTCGGCCCCGCGATGACGAGTCTCGTCGGTTATTCGGAACTGACTCCGAGCCGGGGCAGCTGGTGTGGCAACGACATCTGGCGTGAGGTGTTGCCGCCCGCTCAGACGCATGCGGCGCGAGAAATGGTGGCAAAGCTGGGCGATGTCATGCGGCGCGAGGGCTACCGCGGCTACTTCGAGGTGGACCTGTTGCACGATCTGGACGCCGACGAGCTCTACCTCGGCGAGGTGAATCCGCGGCTGAGCGGTGCCAGCCCGATGACCAACCTCACCACCGAGGCCTATGCCGATATGCCGCTGTTCCTCTTTCATCTGCTCGAGTACATGGACGTGGAGTACGAGCTCGACATCGAGGAGATCAATTCGCGCTGGGAGCGGGGCTATGGCGAGGACGAGGTCTGGGGCCAGGTGATCATCACCGAGACGTCGCCGGACATCGAGCTTTTCACCGCGACGCCACGCACCGGGGTGTGGCGGATCGACGACGACGGCCGGGTCTCCTTTTCGCGAACCGCCAACGACTGGGCCACGCTGCTCGACGGTTCCGAGGCCTTCTACATGCGGGTCGCCGCACCCGGCGACTTACGTTCGCAGGGCGCCCAACTCGGCGTGCTCGTCACTCGCTCACACCTGCAGACGGACGACTATCGGCTCAGCGAGCGCTGCCAGCGCTGGGTCAAGGGGATGAAGGCGAAGTTCGTCTCGACACCCTTGACGCCGGCCGCGCCGATCGTTTCTCGGCTCGTCGCGCGCGCGTGAGCGCCCCGGCCGGCATCGCACTGGACAACTGGCTGTCGGCGCCGTACGCGCGGTGGTCGTTCCAGCACGTCGAAGACTTCGTGCCGACCGCGATCATCTCGCGCGGCACCGGGCCGGTCGCGGCGTTGCCCGCGGCTACTGCCGATCTGTCGACGATTCCGGTGACGGGCACGGACGGCACGGCCACCACCGTCGGCGCGGTATTGGCCGGTTCGGGCACCGACGGCTGGGCCGTCGCCTGCCGCGGTGCGATCGCGGCCGAGGAATATCTCGACGGCCTGGGCGCTCGGACGCCACACCTGTTGTTTTCGGTGAG